>JBEAQW010000232.1:0-7446 GCA_041163725.1 Planctomycetota bacterium | reverse complement strand
GGGATCGGTCTCTTCGAGACGATGCTCGCGCGCGGCGGCGCGGTGCGGCGCCTCGAGGAGCACCTCGCGCGGCTCGCGGCAAGCGCGCGCGACCTGCGCCTCTTCGATCCGCTCCGCGTCGAGCCGCTGGCCGAGGCGATCCACGCCACGCTCGAGGCGAACGCGATGAAGGACGCGCGCGTCCGCGTCACGCTCACGGCCGGCGACCTCGGCAAGCCGTTCGCGGGCGCCAACGCCGAGGGCGAGCAGCCCGCGCCGCCGCAGCCGACCGTCGCGATCCACACGCAGCCTCCGACGCGCTATCCCGACGAACTCTTCGCCAACGGCATCACCGTGAACATCGCCGCGTCGCGCGCGAACCCGCTCGATCCGTTCGCCGCACACAAGACGCTGATGTACTGGCCGCGCATCGCGGCGCTCCAGCGCGCGGCCGAGGCCGGATGCGCGGAGAGCCTCTGGTTCACCGTGACGAACATCCTCGCGAGCGGAAGCGTGTCGAGCGTATTCCTCGTGAAGGACGGACGCATCCGCGTTCCGTTCGCGCGTGGCGAGGAGGCCGAGGGCGCGCTGCGATCCCCGGTCCTTCCGGGATGCACGCGCGCGGCGGTGATCCTCTGGGCCGAGGGCACGGGCATCGCCGTCGAGCGCGCCGACCTCACCGTCGACGACCTGCTCGCAGCCGACGAGGTGTTCCTCACGAACTCGAGCTGGGGCGTGATGCCGGTCGTGCGCGTCGAGCGCCACGCGATCGGCGACGCGAAGCCCGGCGCGATCACGCGCGCGATGCGCGGGAAGTGGCTTGCATGAACGGGGCCGGCGGACCATTTCCGGGAGGGTTCCGCGTCTTCACGATCGGTCGCGACGCGGCGCAGCGCTTCCGCGTGCGACCGCCGTTCCGCGTGCGTCCCGGCGCCGGACCCATCGAGCGCGCGCTCATCGGATTCCTCACCTTCGTGCTCGCGCTGCCGGTGGCGGTGCTTCTCCTCGTGCTCGGACTCGTGGCGCTCGTCGTGTTCCTCGGCTGCGCGGCGATCATGGTCGCGTTCGGACTCGCCATGTGGCTTGTACGCCGCATCTTCGGTGCGGGAGGCGGCGTACCCGCGGCGCCTCCGGACGGACGCGAGAACGTGCGCGTCATCCGCCGCGACGAGTGACCGCGCGGCGCGCATCCCGCGTGCGCGAGGCTCCTCCGCGTTTCGGCTACGATGGCCGCGATCCTGGCAACGGCGAGGCACGACGAAAGATGGCTGAAGGCACGGCATCCTCCGGTGCGGCGGGCGAACCCGTGTTCGCGCACCTCCACCTCCACAGCGAGTACTCGCTGCTCGACGGCGGCAACAAGATCGGGCGCCTGCTCGACCGGGTGAAGGAACTCGGCATGGACGCCGTGGCGGTCACCGACCACGGCAACATGTTCGGGGCGATGGAGTTCTATCTGAAGGCGAGGGAGAAGGGCGTCAAGCCGATCCTCGGCATCGAGGCGTATGTCGCCGTCGACCGCGACGGGAAGCAGGGTGACCGCCGCGACAAGACGCACACCGGCGAGAAGGATGGCGGCTGGCACCTCGTGCTCCTGGCCGAGGACATCACCGGCTACCGCAACCTGCTCAAGCTCTCCTCGGACGCGTTCCTCAACGGCTTCTACTACAAGCCGCGCATGGACAAGTCGACCCTCGCGCAGTGGGCCGACGGGATCATCGCGATCAACGGCCACCTCGGGTCGTCGCTCGCGTCGCACCTCGAGGACTACCTGCGCTCGGGCAAGGATCCCGTGTTCTGGGAGCGCGCCGTGGCCGAGGCGCGCTGGCACGCCGCGACCTTCGCGCCGAACGCGAAGGGCGAGCCGCGCTTCTACATCGAGCTGCAGCGCCATGTGCCCGAGCAGGAGGAGATCAATCCGTACCTGCGCAAGCTCGCGAAGGAACTCGACCTTCCGCTCGTCGTCGACAACGACGCGCACTTCCTCCTCGCCGAGGACCACGATGTCCACGACACGCTCTGCTGCATCTCGATGCAGCGGACGAAGGACGACCCCGACCGGCTGAAGTATCCGGAGGAGATCTTCGTGAAGAGCCCGGAGCAGATGCTCGAGCTCTTCCCCGACGATCGCGAGGCGGTCCTCAACGCCGGCCGCATCGCCGCACGGTGCAATGTCGCGCTGCCGAAGAACGAGAACCACGCGCCCGTGGTGAAGGTTCGGCATCCCGGTGTCGGTCCGAAGTACGACGCGAAGCGCGACGGCGATCTCACCGAGTGGTTCAAGACCTACTGCCGCCTGTTCGAGACGCTGCCCTTCGACGCGACGAAGGACTCGGAGTCGAAGGACGAGCTCAAGGAGAGCTGCGACCGCGCCCTGCGCGATCTCTGCGAGGCGGGCGCGATCTGGCGCTATGGCCCCGACGGGATCACGCCGGCGATCCGCGCGCGGCTCGACCGCGAGCTCCGGATCCTCGCCGACAAGTCGATCAGCGCGTACTTCCTCATCGTCTGGGACTTCGTGAACTGGGCGCGCCAGCGTGGCATTCCCGCGAACGCACGCGGCTCGGGCGTCGGCACGATGGCGGGCTATGTGCTCGGTCTCTCGAACGCGTGTCCCGAGAAGTACGGGCTGCTCTTCGAGCGATTCACCGATCCCGACCGCTCCGAGTATCCCGACATCGACATCGACATCTGCCAGGATGGCCGCGCCGCGGTCATCGACTATGTCCGCAGGAAGTACGGGCATGTCGCGCAGATCATCACCTTCGGCCGCCTGAAGGCGAAGGCCGCGGTGAAGGATGTCGCGCGCGTGATGGGGCTGACGCCCGCGGAGGGCCAGAACCTCGCGAACCTCGTGCCCGCGGAACTCAAGATCACGATCGACGACGCGGTGAAGAAGGAGCCGAAGCTCGCGGAGCTCATCGCGACCGATCCGCGCATCCGGCGCGTGTTCGACCACGCGCGCGGCCTCGAGGATCATGCGCGCAACCAGGGTGTGCACGCGGCGGGCGTCATCGTCGCCACGCGTCCGCTCGACGACATCGTGCCGCTCTGCCGCGCGGCGGGCGGCGCCGAGGACGCGGTCACCCAGTGGGACGGTCCGACCTGCGAGAAGGTCGGCCTGCTCAAGATGGACTTCCTCGGGCTCCGCACGCTCTCGACGATCGAGCTCGCGAAGAAGCTCATCCGCGACACGCTGCCCGTCGAGGAGATCCACCGTGCCGTCGGCCGCACGCCGCCCGCGAAGGGAAGCAGCGCGCCGGCGTCCGAGACGGATCCGCTCGACCTCGACCGCATCCCGCTCGACGACCAGAAGGTGCTCGAGCTCTTCCGCCGCGCCGACACGAACGGCATCTTCCAGTTCGAGTCCGGTGGAATGAAGAAGCTCCTCGTCGGCATGAAGCCCGACCGGCTCGAGGATCTCATCGCGGCGAACGCGCTGTTCCGGCCGGGTCCGATGGACCTGATCCCCGACTACAACGCGCGCAAGCATGGAACGCAGCCGGTTCCGAAGGTGCACGAGATCGTCGACCGCTTCACCGAGGAGACCTATGGCGTGATGGTCTACCAGGAGCAGGTCATGCAGGTCCTGCACCATCTCGGCGGCATCCCGCTGCGCGAGGCGTACTCGGTCATCAAGGCGATCTCGAAGAAGAAGCACGACCTGATCGACTCCGCGCGCGCGAGCTTCGTGAAGGGCGCGGGCGAGAAGGGGCTCGCCGAGGCGAAGTCGAATGAGCTGTTCGACCTCATCCTGAAGTTCGCCGGCTACGGCTTCAACAAGAGCCATTCGACCGGCTACGCGATCATCGCCTACCAGACGGCGTACCTGAAGACCTACTTCCCCGCGCACTACATGTCGGCGGTGCTCTCGTTCGAGAGCCAGGCGCGCAAGATCGAGGAGTGGTCGGTCTACCTCGACGACTGCCGCCGGCTCGTCTATCCCGACCATACGACGCGCAAGCCGCACATCGGCGTCGAGGTCCGGCCTCCCGATGTGAACCTCTCCGAGGAGGACTTCGCCGTCGTGTACGGCCCCGGCGAGAAGCGCTCGGCGCTTGGCGGCCACATCCGCTTCGGCCTGAAGGCGATCAAGGGGATCGGAGCGGGCGCGATGCGCGCGGTGATCGAGGAGCGTCGCAAGGGCGGGCCCTTCCGGACCCTCTTCGACTTCTGCGAGCGCGTCGATTCGAAGCTCGTGAACCGCGCGGGCATCGAGGGGCTCGTGAAGGCAGGCTGCTTCGACTCGCTGCACGGCGCCGACGACCGCGCGAGCGTGGTCGCGAGCATCGAGGGGGCCATCAGCGCGGGACAGTCGCTCGCGCGCGACCGTGCGGGCGGGCAGGAGAACTTCTTCGGCATGTTCGAAGCGGCGGCGCCGAAGGCCGAGGCGGCCTCGACCGCCGCGAGCCTCCGCAAGGTCGCGCCGTGGGACCGTATGGAGGCGCTGCGCTACGAGAAGGAGGCCCTCGGCTTCCATGTGTCCGGTCATCCGCTCGACGCCTGGCGCACGCAGATCCGCGCGTTCTGCACGGGCGATGTGCGCAGGACCTCCGAGTCGGCGCAGGACACGCCGTGCGTGGTCGCGGGACTCGTCGCGCGCACGCGCATCGTCGTCACGCAGAAGGGGAAGAACCCCGGTTCGAAGATGATGATCCTCGGGCTCGCCGACAAGAACGCCACGATGGATGCCGTGCTCTTCACCGACGCGTTCGCGAAGTACGGCGACCTGATCGTGAACGACCGACCGGTCGTGCTGATCGGTTCGGTCGACCGCGCGCGCGGCGAGCCGAACATCATCGTCGAGCGCGTGCTCGCGCTCGAGGACGCGGAGCGTCATCTCGGCACCGTGCTCGAGGTGTCGGTCGAGTGCGCGGGCGAGGCGGCGACGGCCGCCGGCGGCACGGTGGAACTCGTCGCGGGTCTTCTGAAGCAGGCCTCGGGTTCCGCGGCGCTCACGCAGGGCAAGCCCGTCGATGTCGTCGTGCATCTACTCGGCGATGCGCGCAGGGTGACGCTCCAGTCGCACCGGTTGCGCGTGGTGCCCGATCGCGCGCTGCTCGACGCGCTGCGCGGCGCGGTCGGCGCCGACGGCGTGTTCGTGCGCGGCGGATGGCGGCCCGAGCGGCGCAAGCCGCGCGGGCAGTGGGGCGCGAAGCGTGCGAGCGGCGAGACGGTGGAGGCGTAGTCCTTCGAGGCGTGGTCCTTCGAGCGGTCGTGCGTCGCGCATCGTGGGTCACGCACCGGGCACTTGTGCCCGCGTCGAGGCTTCGATGAATCAGGCTTGAGCCTGCCTCGCGTGAATCCCCGAAACAGCTGAACTCGCCGTGCCAGCGGGTACTTCCTGCATGACATGCGCATGGTCGGCGCGATCCTTGTCCGGGTCACGCGCAGTGGTTGCGTGCGATCTGCGCGCGTCGCGCGGTTCTTGAAAGGCGCATCGCCTCGTGGCGTTGTCGGGCGCGGAGTTCCCGCAGGCGTCTGCGGGGAGACGCGCTTTCCACGGACGGGGCGCGTGGGAAAAGAGTCCACCCGGCCTGGCCGGGAAACGCAAGGGAGTACATCGCATGCAACCGCTCAATGGAATGCGGCGCCTCGTGGCGCCGGTGGTGATGTCGCTCGCATTCGTCGCAGGCCAGCACGCATTCGCAACGGGGAGCGGTTGCCCGAGCGATGTCGATGGCGACGGACGCGTCTCGGCGCAGGATCTCGCGCTGCTGCTCGCGGACTGGGGAGGTTCGCCCCACGGTTCGGCTGCGACCGACATCGACGGCAATGGCATCGTCGACGCCGCGGATCTCTCGATCATGCTCGGCGCGTGGGACACCTGCGTCGCGGTGCCCGCGTGGGCGGAGCTGGTCGAGGCGAAGCCCGATCCCGCGGTCGTCGGAAGCGCGGCACTCCGCGCGGCGATCGAGCAGAGCGGACTCGCATGGCGCGTGCGCGACCGCGTCGCTGGCATCGAGCTGCTGCTGGTTCCCGAAGGCGCGTTCATGATGGGCGCGACGCCCGACGACACACTCGCGTTCAGCGACGAGTATCCCGCGCACGCGGTCGCATTCGCCCAGCCGTTCTACCTCGGGCGCTACGAGGTGATGCAGCGCGAGTTCGAGGCGGTGATGGGCTTCAACCCGAGCTACTTCCCGCAATCGAGCCTCGGCGGCGACGCCGACTATCCGGTCGAGACGGTCTCGCACGACACCATCGCCGGCTTCCTCGACGCGACGGGCCTGCGCCTTCCGACCGAGGCGGAGTGGGAGTGCGCGTGCCGTGCGGGAACCACGGCGCCGAACTACGCGGAACTCGGCCAGACGCTCGACGGCATCGCGTGGTACGGGCCGAACTCGGGGTACATCACGCACCTCGTCGGCATGAAGCCCGCGAACGCGCTTGGCTTCCACGACATGCTCGGCAACGTGTGGGAGTGGGTCGCCGACTGGTACGACGCGGGCTACTACGCGGTGTCGCCGCTTGCGAGCCCACAGGGGCCCGAGTGGGGGATCTTCCGCGTGATCCGCGGCGGCTCGTGGTACACCCCCGAGTCGAACACGCGCGCACCGTTCCGCGGCGCGATCTGGCCCGCGGCGGAACTCGGTGACACGGGGTTCCGGGTGGCGCGGAGTCCGTGATTGGGTCAGTCGGTCGCGCGTCTTTCCTTTGCGCACTCGTGCGTTTACCGCGTAGGGACCGCACGGAGCGATCATGACCGCGAATCAACACGAGAGCGAGCGTGGGAACAGATACGGGCAGCAATGCGTGAGTCGCAGCTTCGGGGTCCGCTCGCCGAGTCGAAACGCTGGTGGGAGGATGAGGACTGGATACGACTGGTGCGCCTCACTGGGAGACTGGTCGATCCGCAGGCGATGGCTCGCCGATTCACCGGCACTGGGGCACGAAGCCCGATCCGATTCCCACATTCATCGGCCCGCCACGGTAGCGCGGTACTCCGCGTGGATGATCGTTTCCGGCGTCCGCCGGCCACGGCGACCGCGTGACTCGCGGTCCATGATCACGCCGACCGAGTCTTGACTCCCACGCCATCCGTTCCGACCGCTCGGCTTCGCCTCGAGGTCGGGCACCCGGGGTTGGGGAGGTTCGGGATTGGGTGTCGAGATCGAGATAGGGGTCGAGATAGGGGTCGAGATCGGGATCAGGTGTCGGGGATGGTGTGTCGAGATTGGGATCGAGATCGGGATCGAGATCGGGTGTAGAGATCGGGTGTGGAGATCGACATCGGGATCGGTTGTCGTGGATCGGTGTCGGAATCGGATGTCGGGATCGGTATCGGTATCGGGGAGTGAGACTCGTGGGGTCGAAACGGCTTGGGTGCCCGACGTCGGCGCGAAGCGACGCCGTCGGAACGGGTTGCTTGACGATCACAGTCGAGGGCGTCCCGCGCGCGAGTGGGTTGACTCCCACGCCATCCGTTCCGACCGCTCGGCTTCGCCTCGAGGTCGGGCACCCGGG
>JBEAQW010000231.1:0-5234 GCA_041163725.1 Planctomycetota bacterium | reverse complement strand
CGAGGTCCTTTCCGTAGGTCTCCTCGACGCGACCGATGAGCCGCGCCGCATCTTCCGACGCCCCGCGCGCGACGAGCACCTTCACGGCGCGCAGCGGACGCTCGGCGGGGCTGCGCGGAGTCATGCCCATCGCGCGACCGTAGCAATCGGCGGCGAGCGAGTAGAGCCCCTCGTTGATGTAGATGTCGCCCATCATGTTGAGGCTGTCGACGGTCGAGCGACCGAGCCGATCGACGATCTCGTAGTTCTGCGCCGCCTTCATCGCCTCGCCCTGTCCGAGCAGCGCGTTCGCCTGCAGGAGCCAGAGATCGGCGGCATCGGGCGTCTCCTTCAGGAGCTCGCCGGTCAGCGCCACCGCGTCCGCGAAGCGGTTCTGCTTGAAGAAGCTCTTGGCGAGACCAAGCTTCCAGTCGCGCGTGGCGGGGTCGAGCAGGATCGCCATGCGGTAGGCGCTCTCTGCGGCGACGGGGCTGTCGTTCCCGGCGTGCGCGTAGCCGAGAAGTCCGTAGGTCAGCGCATCGGCGCCACCGAGCTCGACCACCTTCACGAGCGCGGGCAGCGCCTTGCGGAAGTCGCCTTCGCGCACGCGGATGAGCGCAAGGTTCTTCCAGGCCCGGCGGAACTTCGGGAACTTCTCGACGGCCTTCTCATACGCGGTCGCGGCGTCGTCGAAGCGCTCCGCCTGGAAGTGGATGTTCGCGATGGTGAAGTCGATGGTGGCGCTCGATGCGTCGCTGCGCGTCTGCTCGAGCAGCGCGAGCGCCTGGTCCATCTGGTCGGCCTGGATCGCCTTCAGGACCTCGAGCATCACCTTGCGCTCGGCCTCGATGAGCTTCGGCTCGATGTCGGTCTCCGCCAGGTAGCTCTCGGCGAAGCGCCGCTCGAACGCGGCATCGTTGAACACCGAGAGCTCGGCGGGCGTGAGAGTCGCCTGCTCCAGGGGATTCGCGGCGAGAAGCACCGACGACAGGAGAATCGGAGAGATGAACATGGCTGTCACTTGCCCTTCGGGAATGTGATTGGAACGCGCATCCTGAACTTCACGGGCTCGCCGTTGCGCTTGCCCGGCTCGAACTTCCACTGCTTGACCGCCGCGAGTGCGGCGCCCTCGAACGAGGGATCGCTCGAGCTCTGCACGATGGGATTCTCGACGCGACCGCGCTGATCGACGACGAACACGATCGCCACCGTCGCGGGCGCGAGCTTCCTGAGCTGCGGCGGCATCTGCGGACTGGGCTGGTAGATGACGCGAGGCTTCTGGTCGAGGTCGGAAAGCGAGAAGAGCGCGTCGACATCCTCGCCCGCGCCTCCGCCCGATGCCCCGCCGACCGGGAGCTTCACGGCGAAGTCGCCGCCGAATCCCGCGCCGCCGGTGCCGGGGTTGAGCGCGAGCTCGAGCATCGCGAGGTCGAGCGGCGGTGCCTCCTCGGCGAGCTTCGGCGGCTCGGCCTCCGGCGGCGGCTCGGGCTCCTCGGGCTCCTCCTCCTCGATCGGAGGTGCCGGTGGCGGCGGCACATTCGCGACATTCATCTCCTGCACGGTGAGATCCGCGCGCGGCCCCGAGGTGATCCGATCGAGCACCGGAAGCAGCATGAAGATGCCGAAGGCAAGCGCCACGCCCATGACGAGCGCGACCAGCCGCTGGACGGCGGTGACGAGCATGCGGGTGAGTGGCGTTCGTCTCGGCATCGGCTGCTCCGTGCTTTCTTCGCGATCCGCTCAGTTCCTCGCCGTCGCGACGCTGACCTTGGGTGTGCGGCCGGCCGCGGTTCCTCCGAGCTTCGCCTCGTCGATGATCCGGACCAGCATGCCCGCGGGCGCGTCCTTGTCGGCCTGCACGATCACGGGTACATCCTCGGTGGCGAGCATGCGGCGTACGAGCGGCTGCACGCCGTTCACGCCGATCTCGCGTCCTCCATAGACGACCTCACCCTTGCCGGTGAGCGCGATGAGGATGCTCGTCTTCTCGAGCTGCACCGCCGACGCCGCCTGCGGCTTGTCGACCTCGACGCCCGTCTCCTCGACGAAGGTCGTGGTGACGATGAAGAAGATCAGCAGGATGAACACGCAGTCGAGCATCGGACCCATGTCGATGCCGGGCTCGCTGTCGTTGGAGGAGGATGCGTTCCTGAATCGGCCCATGTGGTGCTCCTGACGGATCACGCCGCCCGCGCGCTTGCGGTCACCTCGGGCGCGCGCATCGCGGCGCGGCGGCAGAGGGACTCGGCGTGATCGAGAAAGACCTCGAAGCCGCGCAGCTTGCGCGAGAGGTGGTACTGGATGAAGAGGCCGGGCAGCGCGACCACGAGCCCGGTCTCGGTGGTGATGAGTGCTTCCGAGATGCCTTTCGCGATCGCGCCCATCGTCTGCTCGCCGCCCGAACCGGTCGCGAGCGCCGCGAAGGTGGCGAGCATGCCGGTGACCGTCCCGAAGAGTCCGAGGAGCGGCGCGATGCCGACGCAGACCTTCATCAGCCGGAGCTGACGCGAGAAGGGCTCGAGTTCGGACGAGCGGAACTCCGCGAAGGTGAGGCTCGCACGCTCGGCGCTGCCTCCGCCCGCGGCCTCCGCGATGAGCGAGGGAACGACACCACGGGCCGTGGCGGGCGCTGCGATCCAGCCGCGCACGCGCGCGTCCTTCCGCGGCCGCAGTCCATCGAACACCATGCCGAGCCACATGTTCACGGCGAGTCCGCACATGAGGAGCGCCACGACCGCGATCGCGATCATCGCGGGTCCTCCGGCGAGCCAGATCCGCGCGGCCTCCTCGAGGATGCCGCCGGTGGCTGCGTCGACGACGACTGGTGTTTCTGCATCCATATCGGTGGGCGGATGTCCGTGGTGCGTGCGTGATCAGGTTCCCGAGACGGCGGGTGCGGGCGTAGCGGCCTTCGCGTCGGCCGGCTTGACCTCCGGCGGCTTCGCCTCGATCGGCGCAGCACCGCGCACGCTCCGACGCGCCATCTCGTTCACGAATGCGATGCCCGCGGTCTCCATGCGGTTCACCGTCTTGCGCACCTTCGACGAGAGGTACGCGTGCAGGAGCAGCGAGGGGATCGCGACGATCAGGCCGAACTCCGTGGTGATGAGCGCCTCGGAGATGCCGCTCGAAAGCGTCTTGACATCGCCCGTGCCGTAGATGTTGATGAGCTTGAAGGTGTTCATGATGCCCGTCACCGTGCCGAGCAGACCGAGGAGCGGCGCGGCCGACGCGGTGATCGCCACGAACGGGAGCCAGGCCTGCAGCTTGAGCTGCGTGCGCTGCACCGTCTCGTACATCGCCTCCTCGACGACCTCGCGCGGCTGGTCGAGCAAGCGCGCGCCCGTGCCGAGCATCACGCCCATCGGGCCCGGCAGCTCCTCGGCGAGGCGCACCGCGGCCGCACCGTCGCCCGAGCCGACCGATCGCAGGACGGAGCGGACCTTCGCCTCGGACGGCATGCGGACCGTGAGCATGAACCCCCACTTGACGAGCGAGACGAGGAGCGCGGCGCCCGCGAGGCCGAGGATCGGCCACATGACGGGGCCGCCCTTCGCGATGTGCTCGACGAGCGTCTCCTCGGTGCGCGCGATCTTGTGCGCGTTGCCGAGCGTGGGATCGAACGGAATGCTGCCCTTCCCCATCGCCACGAAGTCGTTGGCGGCCTGCACGAGTTCGGGACTCGCGAATGCCGTCACCGACGGCTCGAGCGAGCCGAGCCGCTGGTCGGCGGTACCGACCACGCTGCCATCGGACGCGCGGAAGAGCGCCGCCGGCCCCGTGAGGACGAAGGTGCCCTGCCGCACCATGCCGGCCGCGTCGACCGCGCTACCGTCGAAACGCGCACCGCCGAATGCGTCGTCGATCCGGTCGAGCGACTTCATCAGCATCGACGCGTGGATCGCGAGCACCTCCTTCGCCGCGAGCGAGTCGTTCTCGTCGGCGAGCCGCGACTCCTCGAGCATGGCGCCGAGGCGCTGGAGGTCGGCGATGTGGAGTCCGGACTGCAGGTTCTGGCGGTAGTCGCGCAGGACCTGGGCGAGATAGTCGATCTCGGCCTCGCGCGCCTTGATCTCGCCGGTCACGCCGGTGAGATCGAGCGTGCGGTTCGCGAGCAGGCTCGAGACGCGCTGGAGTTCCGCACGCGCATCGATGAGCTCGCCCTCGAGCTTCGACAGCTCGCGGGTCATGGGGAGCTTCTCCTCGGCGATCCGCTCGCGCAGCTTCGAGAGTTCCGCAAGCCCCGCATCGAGGCGCGCCTTCGCATCGGCCTCCGCGTCGGTGAACGCGGGCGCGGGCGCCGCATCCTGCGGCGCGACCATGGCGACGGGAAGCGGCAGCGGCGTGGCGAGCAGCGACGAGACGATCAGGTTGGTGACGATGGAAACCATGGTGTGCTCCGTGCGGGCGCGTCAGTTGATCGTGAGGGGAAGCGGGACGAACTCGGCGGGCGCCTCGTTCTTCAGGATGGCGACGACCTTCGTGATCGCGGGCGCGGCGTCGTTGGCGGCGGTCCAGGTCCAGCCGTCGCTGCCTGCGAAGCCGTAACCCGCGAGCTTTCCGTTTGCGCCGACGTAGTAGCCCTGCGCGAGGCCGATGTAGACGGCCGTCACCTCGGCGCTCGTGCCGTCGGAGAGCTTGCGCACCTCGCTCGCGACGGTGATCTCGCGGCTGAACTTGTTGATCTCGTTCAGGATGCCGACCGCATTCTGGAAGCGGACCGACAGCGAGAGGCCGGTATCGGCCCCCTCCTCGGGCAGCCGCTGGCTGAGCGGCCGCACCTTCTCGCGGATCGGGTCCGGCAGCCTGCGCACGATCGCGCGCGTGCGCGCCTCGAGCGACGATGCGATCGCCGCGAGTTCCGCCGAGGTCGCCTTGAGCCGGTCGGCCTCGGCGACGAGTTCCGCGCGCTTGAGGTCGGCCTCGCCGATCGACTTCTGCGCGTCGTCGACCTTTCCCTTCACGACGCCGATGTCGCGCCGCAGGATGTCGATGCGCGACTCGAGCAGCTCGCGGCCGAGCGTCCAGTCGCGCTGCTCCTCCGAGATCACGCGGCGCGTCTCGACCCAGCGCTCGAGCAGGTCGCGGGTCGACTCGATGCGCGCTCCGACGGACTGGCCGTCGTCGGCGGCCGCGAGCACGGTGGGGAGCGCGAGCAGCGGAAGTGCGGCGAGCAGGATGCGTGGTGATCGGAGCATGGGATATTCCCTTCGAAGGCGGTCTCAGAAGGCCATCTGGAAGCGGATGCCGACGGC
>JBEAQW010000230.1:0-5145 GCA_041163725.1 Planctomycetota bacterium | reverse complement strand
GCACCCTGGATAGAGCCACCGGCACCGAGCCCGCGATCATCGTCCTCTTCGACGGCGACTGCGGCTTCTGCCGCTCGTGGGTCCGCTTCGCGATCGCGCACGACCCGAACGCACGGCTGCGCTTCGCTCCGCTCGACGGCGAGGTCGGGCGACGCATCGCCGAACAGCACGGGTACGCCGCACCGACCGGGCGCGCGTACCGCTCCATCCTCGTCATCGATCGCGACAGGCTGCTCGATCGGTCCGACGCCGTGCTCGCAATCACAGGTGTCCTCGTGCATCCACGGCCTCTTTCATCCGCCATGCTGCGGGGACTCCGCGGTGTCGCGCGCATGCTCCCCCGTCCCATCCGCGACTGGCTGTACGACCGCGTGGCCGCCGCGCGACATCGAATCGCCCGACGCGACTCTTGCCCGCTGACGGAGGAAAGCATGGATCGAGGCATGCGGGAACGCTTCCTCGACGGATGCCGCCATCTCGCAGAAAGCACGCGGTAGCGCGGCTGAAATGGAAGCGCGTTGCGCTACCCTTCACACATGCGCAACACACTCCTCGCCGTCGTCGCCGTCGTCGCCTGCACGATCCTCCCGCCCGGCACGCCCCGGAGCGCCTCGGCGCTGGTTCCGCTGCGCGCCGCACCGCCGGCGGGCATCTCGGTCGAGGCCAAGGATGCGCCGTTCAACAAGGGCTTCGACTTCAAGTTCAAGTCGGGCACCTCGTCGACGACCGTCTCGATCGACCCGCTCGGACTCCGGCACCACGACACCGCCACCCTCTCCGCGAGCGGCGGTTCGGTCACGCTCACCGGCAAGTACGACCGCATGGACCGGCAGATCGAGATCACCGCACGCCGCGCGGGTCAGGAGATCGGCTCGTATTCATGGCGCGTCGAGGCGGTTCTCCGCTAGATTGCGCTTCATGCAGCGCAGAGATTTCCTCGCCTCGTCGGTCACCGCAGCCGCCTCGATCCCGCTCGCGGGAACCATCGCACACGCCATGCCGCAGGACACGCCGCAGAACACGCCGGCCGCGACCGTGGCCACCGTCGCGCGCAAGGGCAACATCAACCACTCCGTGAGCAAGTGGTGCTTCGGCGGAATCCCGCTCGACGACTTCTGCGTGCAGTGCAAGGCGATGGGTATCTCCGCGATCGACCTGCTCGATGAGAAGGACTGGGGCACGCCGCTGAAGCACGGCATGGTCTGTGCGCTCGGCAACGGACCGACCTCGATCGGCGACGGCATGAACCGCCTCGAGAACCACGATCGCGTGGTCGAGGCGTGCGAGCGCATGCTTCCGATCGCCGCGGCGAACAAGGTTCCGAATGTCATGCTCTTCTCCGGGAACCGCCGCGGCATGTCCGACGAGCAGGGCCTCGAGCACTGCGCCATCGGCCTCAAGCGCGTCATGCCCATTGCCGAGAAGCACGGTGTGACGATCCTGATGGAGCTTCTCAACTCGAAGGTCGATCACCGCGACTACATGTGCGACAACTCGATCTGGGGCGTCGAACTCGTCAAGCGGGTGGGCAGCGAGCGCTTCAAGCTCCTCTACGACATCTACCACATGCAGATCATGGAAGGCGATGTCGTCCGCACCATCCGCCAGAATGCGCCCTACTACGGGCACTACCACACCGCCGGCAATCCCGGCCGCAACGAGATCGACCAGTCGCAGGAGCTCTTCTACCCCGCGATCTGCCGCGCCATCGTCGCCACGGGATTCAAGGGATATCTCGCGCAGGAGTTCATCCCGCGCCGCGATCCCATGACGAGCCTGCGCGAGTCGATCGACATCTGCGATGTCTGAGGAGCCCACGATGAAGCCACTGACCACACGGATCGCGGCGATCGCCGCGGCGCTCGTCGCATTCCCGCTCGCCTCGTGCGCGTCACCCTCGGCGCGCACGACCTCTGCAGCGCAGACGGGCGACAGCCGCCCCAACATCGTGCTGATCTTCGCCGACGACCTCGGCTACGGCGAGCTCGGCTGCTACGGGCAGAGGAAGATCGAGACGCCGCACATCGACCGCCTCGCGAAGGACGGCGCGCGGTTCACGCAGTTCTACACGGCCGCGCCCGTCTGCGCCCCGTCCCGCTCGGCGCTCCTCACCGGCCAGCACCTCGGGCACACGCCGAACCGCGACAACGGCGAGGTGAAGCCCGAGGGCCAG
This sequence comes from Planctomycetota bacterium, assembly GCA_041163725.1. Taxonomy (GTDB): domain Bacteria; phylum Planctomycetota; class Phycisphaerae; order Phycisphaerales; family SM1A02; genus QWPT01. Next base: position 2,972 of record JBEAQW010000230.1, on the reverse strand, counting down.
CTCCCGCTTCCCGAGGGAACGACCACGCTTGCGCATGACCTGCAAACCGCGGGATACGCCACCGCCTGCATCGGCAAGTGGGGCCTCGGACCCGTCGGCTCGTCGGGCGATCCGAACGCGATGGGCTTCGACCTCTTCTTCGGCTACAACTGCCAGCGCGAGGCCTGGAGCTACTATCCGACGCATCTCTGGCGGAACAGCGACAAGGTGATCCTCGAGGGGAACGACCCGAACGGTCACAAGCCCGAGGGGCGCAAGCAGATCGTCTACTCGAGCGAACTCCTGCTCGGCGAGGCGTCCGACTTCATCGCGTCGAACGCAGGCAAGCCGTTCTATCTCGCGTACCACTCGCCGATCCCGCACCTCGCGCTGCAGATGCCCGACGAGGTGCTCGCGCGCTACGCGGGGCGCTTCGAGGAGATCCCGTACGAGGGTGGAAAGGGCTACACGCCGCATCCGACGCCGCGCGCCGCCTATGCCGCGATGATCTCGCGGCTCGACGACGAGGTCGGCGCGATCCGTGCGGCGCTCGAGGCCGCGGGCGTGGCCGACAACACCGTGATCTTCTTCACGAGCGACAACGGTCCGACGCACGATGTCGGCGGCGTCGACACGACCTTCTTCGACTCGACTGCGGGACTGCGCGGGCGCAAGGGCTCGGTGTTCGAGGGCGGCATCCGCGTGCCGGGAATCGCCGTGTGGCCAGGACGCATCGCCCCCGGGCAGACGGTCGACACGCCCGCGTGGACCGTCGACTTCCGCGCGACCTTCGACGCGCTTGCGGGCGCGGTCTCGCCTTCGACCGACGGTCGCAACCTCATGCCGCTGCTCGTCGACGGCGCGCCGCTCGAGCGCGAGTTCCTCTACTGGCCGTTCCCCGGCTACGGTGGACAGCAGGCTGTGCGCGCCGGCGACTGGAAGCTCGTCCGTCAGGGCATGAATCCCGCTGCGAAGAACGGCAAGCCGCGCCCCGAGTGGAAGCTGTTCGATCTCGCGAACGACCCCGCCGAGACGACCGATGTCGCCGCATCGCATCCCGAGATCGTCGCGCGTCTCGCGGCGATCGCCGAGCGCGAGTACGCGCCGAGCGAACGCTACCGCCTCGGCGACCTCGACGGCCCCATCGCCGCGGCGCCCTGACCGCCGCTACGGTCGGTTGAACACGAGCATCTCGTCGAGCGGTCGACGGCGGATGTCGGGCACCATGCAGTCCTCCGCCGGGTAGCCGACGGGCAGCAGCAGGAACGGCCGCTCGTGTGCAGGCCGCTTCAGGATGGTCGTGAGGAACTGCATCGGGCTCGGCGTATGCGTGAGCGTCGCGAGCCCCGCGTTGTGCACCGCGGCGATGAACATGCCCGCCGCGATCCCGACCGACTCGTTCGCGTAGTAGACCTGGTCGGAGATGCGGCCCTCGCGATCGTCGCGCATCTTCTTGAAGAGGACGACGATCCACGGCGCCTCCTCGATGAACGGCTTCTCGGGCCCGGTGCCGAGCAGGCCGAGGTCGGCGAGCCACTGGTCGTTCGCACGCTCCTCGTAGAACTTGCGCTCCTCGATTTCGGCGCCGATGCGGATCTCGCGCTTGAGCGCCGGATCGTCGACGGCCACGAAGGTCCACGGCTGCTTGTTCGCACCGCTCGGCGCGGTGCACGCCGCGGTGACGCACGACTCGATCAGCTCACGCGCCACCGGCCGCTCCGAGAAGCGGCGGATGCTGCGCCGGCTCGACAGCATCGCGGCGAACGCGCGCGCGGCGGCGAGCGGATCGGCCGGCGACTCGCGCATCGGCAGCGGAATCATGCGGGGTTCCGCACCCCCCGGTTCACCATGGTGCGTCATCTCGGTCGCTCCGTTAGCGCCAGTGCTCCGCCACCCACGGCGTCGGGTGCACATGCCGCGTGATCTTCTTCGTGATGCCCGCCACCGCGTCGGGCGGGTTCGGATGCCCGTGGAACACGACGATGCGCGCATCGTGCGGGATTCGGGGCGGCGTCCACCAGTTCATCGGGAACTTGGCCATGCACCCGTACTTGAAGCTCACGCACCACTCCTTCGGCCAGTAGGAAAGCTTCCCGGCGCGGTGCAGTTCGCGCGAGATGTACTCCTGCTCGTTGCGGACCTCGGTGCGGATCTGCGCGTGCTCCGTCATGAACTTCGCGAGCAGCTCGGGATGCGCGCCGGCCTCGAAGCGGTAGACCGACGAGTTGCCGGTCGGACGCCACGGGCGCGCCCAGTCCTTGATGATGAGGAACTCGCCGGGATGCGAGAAGAGGCAGTCGATGCTGCCGACGATCACGATGTCGATGTCGAGGAAGAGCGTCGGCCCCTCGAGGTCGAACAGCGGCTTGCGGAAGGTCGAGATCTTCCGCCATCCGCGCTCGGGACCACCCGGGTCGTCGAAGTCCGGCAGCGGCCGCGCATCGATCCCCTCGTCGAGGCCGTTGGGGTCGTCGGTCATGCACACGAAACGGTACGGAATGGAGATGTTGCGCCGCACCATGCTGGCGAGGCGGTTCACATACTCGGGCCCGTACTTGGTGCCCCACTTCATGCAGATGATGTTGGCCATCGGGGGGCAATGTACCCTGCTGCGCTCAGCAGTGGGCGCGGAGCAGAAGCGCGATCCGTGCGGGATCGTGCTCCCTCGCGAGCACCTCCGAGGCCTCGGCGGCGTTGCGCGCGAAGCGCGGCCAGTCGGAGAGCACCTCGTCGATCGCACGCCCGAGACGCGCCCCGGAGCGCTCCGCGAAGGTCACGCCGGCGCCGAATCGCTCGACGACATCACCCGCCCAGGTTCGCTTCGTCGCGACGACCGGCGCGCCGTGCAGCAGCGCGTCGAGCACGATGCCGCTGACGCCGTGCGCGAACTTCTCCCTGGCGTATGGCGCGAGCACGAGCGCGCCCTCGTAGCGCGCGGCGTACTCCGTGCGATCGGGGGCCTTCGGATCCGCGACGAGCCCGCGGTATCCGGC
>JBEAQW010000229.1:0-2832 GCA_041163725.1 Planctomycetota bacterium | reverse complement strand
TCGTCCGGGCGCGGGCTCGGCTCGGTCATCGAGGGCATGACCGAAGGCAATGTGGGCACCGCACTCGCATCGTTCGGCGGTCGACTCTGGCTCAGCGGTTGGTTCACCGGCATCGGTGGCGTGAACGCGCAGTGGATGGCGACTTGGAACGGCAAGAGCTGGTCGCCGGCGGGTGCGCCGACGACGCGGCACGCGCTCGAACTCATCGTGCATGCAGGCCAGAGGTGGGGAGTCGGACCGGACACCTTCTCGATCGGCGACATCGCGCGCTTCGACGGAACGCAGTGGCACGCCGTCGCGTCGAGCGACATCAACTGGCCGAACTCGCTTGCGGTCACGGCGGATGGCTCGGCGCTGCTGACCTGCGGCTCGTTCCAGTCGCTCGGTGGCGTGCAGGGGAGGCTCATCCGCTTCGACTGCGGGGTCGTCGCGCCGTGCGGTGCGGATCTCGACGGCGACGGTGCGGTGGGTGCCGCGGATCTCGCGTTGCTGCTCGGATCATGGGGTACTTCCGACGCCGATCTCGATGGCGATGGCGTGACGGGTGCGTCGGACCTCGCGGTGATGCCTGGTGCGTGGGGCGAGTGCGCGTAGCGGCTTCTCGAGGCGACGCAGGGCTCCGTCGACCGCGGTGCGATCCGCATCCGGGTTTTTGTCCATCAGCGGGCGTCGGGCGCGTGGATTGACGCGTCGCCGCGCGGTGTTGTAGGTTTCGATCCGCGCGTCCGTGGCGCGTCCTCCGAGTGATGCTGCCTCGTCGAGGAGATCGGTTGATGCCGCGCGCGTCGGTTCCAGGAGACAGGTATGGATGTGACCGAGCTGATCATCGATCTCCATAAGGACAATGAACGCCAGGGGCCGGGTGACGAGCGCGAGACGCTGCGCGCGATCGAAGTTGCGCGGCTCGACCCCTCGGCTCCGCTTGCGGTTGCCGACCTCGGAGCGGGTACGGGCGCGTCGTCCCTCGTCATCGCCCGCGCACTGCGCGCGACGGTCACGGCGATCGATGCCGCACCTGCATTCGTCGAGGTTCTCCGCCGCCGTGCGTGGGATGCAGGCCTCGGCGACTCGATCCGGGCGCAGGTCGGGGACATGGAGTCGCCGGGATTCGCCGACGCATCGCTCGATGTGATCTGGTGCGAGGCCGCGATCTACAACATCGGCTTCGAGGCAGGTGTCCGAGCCTGGCGGCGCTTTCTCAAGCCGGGTGGAGTGCTCGTCGTCTCGGATCTCGTTTGGACCAGCGCGCAGCGACCCGAGCCGATCGACGCACACTGGCGCAGGGAGTATCCCAGCATCGCGCTGCCCTCGGAGCGGCTGCGTACGCTCGAGGCATGCGGCTACGCGCCGCTCGGCGCATTCATGCTTCCGCCGCACTGCTGGTCGACCTGCTACTACGAACCGCTTCGCACGGGCTCTCGCGCGTTTCTCGAGCGGCATGCGAACGCGGCCGAGGCGCAGGAGATCGTCGCAGTCGAAGAGGCGGAGGCGCGGCTCTACGAGCAGTTCGGTGCGTGGTACGGCTATTCGTTCTTCATCGCGCGGAGGATCGAGGGCGCCTAGCGCGCCGCGCCGGGCGCGTGGTCCCGGGCGCGATCGCCGGGCGGCTGGGCCGGTGGGACGAGGGGTTCGCAGTGGCATCGGAAGCACGGCACCCGCGCAGTTCCCGGCTTGGCCTGCGCGACGATGCGAACATCCGCGCGTTTCGCAGCGAATGCAGGCGGACTTCGCCCATACCATGCGCGCCTGTCGATCGGGTCCGAGTGATCCGCAAGAAAGGCCAGTCATGCCAGTTGAAGTCGAATCGCGTGGGTTCCGATTCCGCACCCGAGTCTCCCTGCGCATTCACATGCGCATGCGCACGCTTGCGCGAGTCGCTGCGACGGCGCTCTTCGCGACGGGCCTCACTGCCACAGCGTCGGCGACCGATACGCCCGTCTTCGTCGATGGACAGGCGCAGGTCGTCGAGGCGTTCGGCGATGCGCGCAGCTGGATCCGCGAATCGCTCTTCGTCGAGACCGAGTTCGATTCCGATGGCGACGGCAAGCCCGACCGCATGCATGTGAATGTCACGCGGCCGAAGCAGACGGAGGATGGACTCAAGGTCGCGGTGGTCTACGAGACCAGTCCGTACTTCGCGGGTGTCGCCGCCGACTCGAAGGCGTACTTCTGGAACCCGCGTCAGGAACTCGACGAGGCGCCCGAGCTTCACGAGAATCCGCCGCCGATCGCGTTCGATCCGGCGCGCACGCGGATCAGCGACAGTCTCGTCGCCGACTGGGTTCCGCGTGGTTTCGCGGTCGTCCACTCGGAGTCGCCGGGCACGGGACGATCGCAGGGAGTGCCCACCTGCGGCGGCGCGAACGAGGCGCTCGCGCCGAAGGCCGTGATCGACTGGCTCAACGGCCGTGCGCGCGGATTCACCACCGTCGACGGCGACGAGGAGGTCAAGGCGCACTGGTCGACCGGCAAGGTCGGCATGACGGGCACCTCGTACAACGGCACGCTCTGCCTCGCGGCTGCGACGACGGGTGTCGAAGGGCTCGCGGCGATCATTCCCGTTGCTCCGAACACCTCGTACTACCGCTACTACCGGTCGAACGGTCTCGTGCGTCACCCCGGCGGATACATGGGCGAGGACATCGATGTGCTCTACCAGTTCATCCAGAGCGGTGATCCCGCGAAGCGCGAGTGGAGCGACGAGCGCATCCTGCGCGGCGAGCTGCTCGCGGGCATCGACCGGCGCACGGGTGACTGGAACGGATTCTGGGCCGCGCGCGACTACTGGCTGCAGCTCGACGGCGTGAAGGCGCCGACGCTTCTCGCGCACGG
>JBEAQW010000228.1:0-7215 GCA_041163725.1 Planctomycetota bacterium | reverse complement strand
GGCGTCCACGATGTAGACATGCGAGCCGTCGGTGACCTTGATGAGGCCGTCCGATTCCTCCGGAATCAGCATCGCCTTCTTCACGATGCAGCTCGGTGCGTGATCGAACTCGATCCGCAGGTCGCGCTGGCCGTTGAGCTCGCGGAACGCGAGGCGAAGGGTGCCGGGAGTCATGCTCATCGGAGCGGTCCTCTGGACGGGGATCGGCGGGATGCGGAATCAGTCGATCACGCCGAGGATGTCCTCCTCGGTCATGATGAGAAGCGTGTCGCCGTCGATCTTGATCTCGGTGCCGGCGTACGAGGTGAAGATGACGGTATCGCCCTTCTTCACGGTGAACGGGGTCAGCTTGCCGTTGTCCTTGCTGCGGTGACCGTCGCCGAGCGCGATGATCTTGCCCTGCTTGGGCTTCTCCTTGCTCGACTCGGGGAGGAAGATGCCGCTTTCGGTCTTGGAGGCGGCTTCTTCACGCTTCACGAGGATCTTGTCGCCGAGGGGACGGAACTTCATGGGTTTCTCCTGTGCCTTTCTCTTGCTGCTGAACGAACGGTTGAACCTGGTGGAAATCGGTCACGCTGCCGGCCAGTGGTCGCGGTAGTGCCTTCGCACTACGCGCTCGAGGGCCTGCAGCATGGACTCGATGGGAACGGGGTCGTCGAGCACCGTGAACGCGCCGTCGCGCAGGGCGTCGGCGAGGTTTCGGGCGCTCTCGGATGGATCGACCTGTCGCGGACGGACCACGATGGTCGGCGGCGGCTGCTCGAGCCGCCTGAGAAGCTGGAGCACGCGCGGGCCGGCCGCGACGCTGCGCGCGCCCGCCGCCTGCGCCCGGGTCGGATGCATCGGGATCGAGAGGTCGATGACCGCGATGTGCACCTGCTCGCGGCGGATGACCTCGCTGGCCTCGTCGCCGCTCTCGGCGCGGTAGCAGCGGATGCCGATCCGGTCGAGGATCAGCGGAAGCTGGTCGGCGAACGCGTGCTCGCGCCAGCCGCCGTAGGTCAGGAGCAGGTTGAGCCGCCCTCCGCCGCGGGCCGAAGGCGCGCGGGACCCGGAGTCGGGCTGGCCAGCATCGGACGACCCGAATGCGGCCGGTTCGGCCGAATCAGGGTGGTGAAGGATGCTGTGAAGGCGGAGTCGCATCGCGCGGGGTGCTCGAAAATCGGAGCGTCCGGAGCGCAACGGTCGTGCCAGCGTCCGGCGGGTGGGGGTCGCGGAGGAAACGGACGACGCAACTCCATTTTGCACAGGCACTTGCATTTCATCCGCCCTTCCTGGCTTCGCAGGCCCGTGGCGAGGCAATCGCCATCCCTGCGGGAGCCACCCGAGCCATCTGCCAAGTTGGCACACGCGCTGCGCCGATACCCGAGCCCGCCCGGCGGTCCCCGGGAAGCCGCCTCGCCCGAGACGGCAGCCGGATCACCGCCCCGATTCCGCTCCCCCACCACCCGCTTCCCGACCACCTATCTTCTCCCCACCATGGCCGTACGCATCGCCGATCTCTTCCGGAACCACGCCTCGCACCTCGGGGGGACCGCCACGGTCCAGGGCTGGGTTCGTACCCGCCGCGACTCGAAGGCGGGCATCTCGTTCGTCGCGATCAGCGACGGATCGTGCTTCGACACGGTGCAGGCCGTCGTGCCGAACACGGTCGCGAACTACGAGTCCGAGGTGCTCAAGTTGACGGCCGGTTGCTCGGTCGAGGTGACGGGCACCGTGGTCGCGAGCCAGGGTAAGGGCCAGTCGGTCGAGATCCAGGCCGAGTCGATCAAGGTGCACGGCTTCGTCGACGACCCCGACACCTATCCGATCTCGCCCAAGCAGCACTCGTTCGAGTACCTGCGCGAGGTCGCGCACCTGCGGGCGCGCACGAACACCTTCGGCGCGGTCGGCCGCGTGCGGCACTGCCTCGCGATGGCGGTGCACCGCTTCTTCCACGAGCAGGGCTTCCTGTGGGTGCACACGCCGATCATCACCGGCAGCGACTGCGAGGGCGCGGGGCAGATGTTCCGCGTGTCGACGCTCGACTTCATGAACATGCCGAAGACGCCCGAGGGCAGGATCGACTACGCGCAGGACTTCTTCGGGCGCGAGACGAATCTCACCGTGTCGGGCCAGCTGAATGTCGAGACCTGGTGCATGGCGCTGTCGAAGGTGTACACCTTCGGGCCGACCTTCCGCGCGGAGAACTCGAACACCTCGCGGCACCTCGCCGAGTTCTGGATGATCGAGCCGGAGATCGCGTTCGCGGATCTGCACACCGACGCGAAGCTCGCGGAGGACCTCCTCAAGTACATGTTCAAGGCGCTGCTCGCCGAGCGCATGGACGACATGAAGTTCTTCGCCGAGCGGATCGACAAGGGCTGCATCGAGCGTCTCGAGAAGTTCGTGAGCGCGGACTTCGCGAAGATGGACTACACCGACGCGATCACCGCGCTCGAGGACGCCGTGAGGAAGGGCGTGAAGTTCGAGTACCCCGTCAAGTGGGGCATCGACATGCAGAGCGAGCACGAGCGCTGGCTGACCGAGACCTACATCGGGCGGCCCGTCGCCGTGATGAACTACCCGAAGGACATCAAGGCGTTCTACATGCGCCAGAACGACGACGGGAAGACGGTCGCGGCGATGGACATCCTCGCGCCCGGCATCGGCGAGATCGTCGGCGGCTCTCAGCGCGAGGAGCGGCTCGAGCGGCTCGACGCGCGTATGGACGAGATGGGCCTCCACAAGGCCGACTACTGGTGGTACCGCGACCTGCGGCGCTACGGCACCGTTCCCCACGCGGGCTTCGGCCTCGGGTTCGAGCGCGCGATCATCTACGCGACGGGCATGGCGAACATCCGGGATGTGATTCCGTTCCCGAGGGCGCCCAAGACGGCGTCGTTCTGAGCACGACGGCGGCGTTCTGAACACGACGGCGGCGTTCGAAGCATGACGGCAGTCTTCTGATCCTCACCGCTCGCAGCGCGACGCGATGGGTGGCTACGAAACCGCGCATCAACCCGGTGACCCGGATTGATGCGCGGGAGTTGATCGACTCGGTCTTCAGAAGCCGACGAGCGTCTTGCGACCGCCTTCGGCCTCGATCTCGACCCAGATCTTGCTGCCTTCGGGCAACGGATCGGGCACTTCGGCGTGCGTGTGCCAGTTGTCCGCCTCGAGTTCCGCCTTCGCCTTCATGGCGCCCTTCGCGTCCTCGGTGCCGACCCAGAAGCGCACCGACACGACCTTCGCATCGCCGGTGACCCACACATCGATGGGCACATCGCCGCCCGGCTTCAGATCGCCGTCGCGCGAGGCCTTGACCTTGAAGCCGTCGACCTCCTGCTCGCCGAGTTCGGTCGTCTCGCCGTGGCTGTGGCCGTCGGCGGAGTCGGCGTGGTCATGATCATGGTCGTGGTCGTGATCATGGTCATGGTCGTGATCGTGGTCATGGTCGTCGGCCTTCGCGACAGGAGGAGCGTCGCCTCCACCCTGATCACAGGATGCGAGCGGGAGCATCGCGAGCGTGTAGAGCGAGAGAGCGACGGGCGTGAGCAACTTCTTCATGTGAACTCCTTCAGTGAGACTGCTTGATCCGGAACGCGAGCGCGTAGCCCGCGGGTACGACGAAGAGATTGAGAACGGTCGACGAGACGAGTCCTCCGAGCACGACGATGGCGAGTGGCGCGAGGATCTCGCTGCCCGGCTTGCTGCCCGAGAGGGCGAGCGGGATGAGTCCGAGCGCCGCGGTGAGCGCGGTCATCAGGATCGGCACGAGGCGCTCCAGCGAGCCGCGCACGAGCGACTGCGCGGGTGTGCAGCCCTCGTGCTGCTCGAGGTGCGCGAAGTGGTTGACGAGCAGGATGCCGTTGCGCACCGCGATTCCGAACAGCGTGATGAAGCCGACCATGCTCGGGATCGAGAGGATCGGCGTCGTGCCGGACGGCGCCGTGAGCGCGATGGCCGCGATGCCGCCGATGAGCGCGAGGGGCAGGTTCAGCATGACGAGCGCCGCGGTGCGCGCACGGCCGGTCGCCGCCTGCAGCATCACGAACATCAGCACCGCGACGATCGCCCCCATCGAGAGGATCGTGCGGCTCGCCGACTGCTGCGCCTCGAACTGACCTCCGTAGCGCACCGTGCAGCCTGCGCGCGCGACGATCGGATCGACCTTCGCGCGGACCGCGGCGACGAGATCGCCGAGGTTGTAGCCGTCGGCGATGTTGGTCGAGACGATCGCCTTGCGCTGCGCGTTCTCGCGGGCGATGAGGTTGCTCGTGCGCTCGGGCCCGATGTCGGCGACCTCGCGCAGACGCACGAGCGCGCCGCCCTCGCCGCGGAGGATGAGCTCGCCCACCTGCTCGATGCGCGCGCGGTCCTCCTCGGCGAGGCGCACGACGATCTCGAGGCGCTGCACGCCCTGGTTCACCTCGGCCACCGATTCGCCGTGCAGCGCCTGCTGCACCTGGCGCGCGGCCGACGCGGGGGTGAGTCCCGCGGCGGCGAGGTCCTGCGACCGGTAGCGGATCGGCAGCGAGGTCACGAGCACCTCGCGGTTCGCGTTCACATCGCGCGTGCCCGGCACCGACTTGAGCGCCGCCTCGACCTCCTTCGCGACGCCGCGGAGGACATCGAGATCGTTGCCGAAGATGTCGATCGCGACGGCGGCGGGCGTTCCCGAGAGAATGTGCGAGAGCCGATGCTCGATCGGCTGACCGATCATCGTGTTGATGCCGGGAACATCGGCGATGATCCGATCGATCTCGGCGCGAACGGCCGCGGGCGACGCCCCGGCCTTCATCGTGACCTCGATCTCGGAGAAGCTGACCGGCTCGGCGTGCTCGTCGCGCTCGGCACGGCCGGTGCGGCGCGTCACGCTCGAGACTCCTTCGATCCCGATGAGCCGCTGCTCGACTCCGCGCGCGAGCCGATCGCTCTCCGCCAGCGAAGTGCCCGGCGGCGCCATCAGGAAGGTCGTGAAGGTTCCCTCCTGGAAGGTGGGCAGGAACGAGGTCCCGAACGACCACGCGTATGCGAGGGCCGCGACCGCGAGGCCGAGCGCACCGGCGACGACCGTCCGCCGGCGCTCGAGCGCTGCGCGCAGGAGCGGCTCGTAGCGCCGCTTCAGCCAGCGCACCAGCGCGCTCTCCCCGTGATGCGAGGGCACGCCGTCGCGGAACGACTTCGCGAAGAGCACCTTGCAGAGCGCGGGCGTCACCGAGAGCGCGACCACGAGCGATGCGAGGATCGACACGATGTACGCGATTCCCAGCGGCTGGAAGAACCGACCCTCGAGGCCCTTCAGGAAGAGGAGCGGCACGAACACCATGCAGATGATGACGGTCGCGAACACGACCGACGATCGGATCTCGTTGCTCGCCTCGTAGACGACCTCGGTCACGCCGCGACGCTCGCCTGCGGGAAGCGCGGCGTTGATCCGCAGGCGGCGGAGCACATTCTCGACATCGATGATGGCGTCGTCGACGAGTTCGCCGATCGCGACCGCGAGTCCGCCGAGCGTCATGACATTCACCGAGAGACCCCAGGCCCACAGCACGAGCAGCGCCACGGCGAGCGAGAGCGGCAGCGCGGTGAGCGTGACGATCGTCGCGCGCACATCGAGCAGGAACAGGACGAGGATGATCGCGACGATGATGCTCGCCTCGACGAGCACGCGCACCACATTGTCGAGCGCCCGGTCGATGAAACGCGCCGCACGGAAGGGATCGCGGTTGAGCGTGATTCCCGCGGGCATCGCCTTCTCGAGACCGTCGAGCGCGCGGTCGAGCTCCTTCGTGAGCTCGAGGGTGTTCGTGCCCGGCGACTTCTGCACGCTGACGACGACGGCGGGAACGCCACGGTCGGCCGCGGTGCCGCGCTTCGGCGACGGACCCACCCGGACATCCGCGACATCGCCGATCGTGATCGGCGTACCCTCGTCCATGCGGACGAGCGTGCGCGAGATGTCGTCGACGCCGCGGACGCGCGCCATCTGGCGGATCGGAAGCTCCTGGTTGTCGACATTGGCGAGATAGCCGGCGGTCGCCGTGCTGTGCGCGCTACGCGCCGCCTCGACCACCTCCTCGATGGTGATGCCGTGGCGTGCGAGCCTCTCCTGCCGCACCTCGACCTGGTACTGCGGCAGCTCGCCGCCGATCGCGACGACCTGCGCGACCCCGGGTACGGCGAGCAGCCGGTTGCGCAGCGTGAACTCCGCGTACTCGCGCACCGCGAGCGGCGTCGCCTTGCCATCGGGTGAACTGAGTGCAAGCAGCATGACCTCGCCCGTGATGCTCGTCACGGGCGTGATCTCGGCGTGCACATTCTCAGGCAGTGTCTCGCGCACGGCCGACAGCCGCTCCGACACGAGCTGCCGCGCGCGATAGATGTCGGTGCCCCAGTCGAACTCGACCCACACGATCGAGAGGCTCGTGGCGCTCGATGAGCGCACGCGCCGCGCGCCAGCCAGTCCGTTCACCGCCGTCTCGATCGGGAAGGTCACATTCGACTCGACCTCGTCGGCGGCGAAGCCCGCGGCCTCGGACATGATGACCACCGTCGGCGCGTTCAGCTCGGGAAACACATCGACGGGCATCTCGCGCAGCTTGAGGCCGGCGAACACGACGAGCAGCCCGGCCAGTGCGATCACCAGCGACGACTGACGCAGCGAGAATCCGATCAGGCGCGACAGCATTCAGTGATCCTCCGCGTGGAAGGTCCCGTCGGAGTGGAAGTGGCCGCCCTTCGGCGCGCTGCCGCTGGTCGCGAGCATGAGCTGGTAGTTGCCCGCGAGCACGATCTCGTCGCCTTCGCGCACGCCGCTTCGGATCTCGACCCAGCGCCCATCGTCGGTGCCGAGATCAGCCTCGAGCCGAATGACCTTGTCGGGATCCTTCGGATCGCGACGGAAGATGATCGGGCTGGCGCCGTCGCGCACGACCGCGGCGAGGGGGATCGCGAGTTCATCACCGCCACCCTCGAGCGTGATCTCCAGGCTCGCAGCGACGCCCGACCGCGTCCATGCAGCGACCGATCCCGGCGTCACGATGAGATCGATCGTGCGCCCGTCGGGGTCGGCGGTCGATGCGACGAGAAGTGCTCCGTCGATCGGGTCGAGCGCGACCGCCGCGTCGGTGCTCGGGGGCACGATGCGCGCGGGCAGCCCATCGCGCAGCTTGGCGAGATCCCCCTGCAGCGCGCGGGCGCGGAAGCGCACCTGCTCGGGCTGCACGA
>JBEAQW010000227.1:0-11919 GCA_041163725.1 Planctomycetota bacterium | reverse complement strand
TGTGCCACGTGTCGGAACTCGCCCACGGCTACGTCAAGAAGGTCGACGAGGTGGTCAAGGTCGGCGACTCGGTGACCGTGAAGGTCATCAATGTCGACGACAACGGCCGCATCAAGCTCTCGCGCAAGGCCATGCTCCCGGCAACCGAGCCCGCTGCTGCAAAGGCCTGAGCAGTCGATCGAGTCGATTCGACATCTTCCTAAGCCCATTTCGGGCTTGCCGTTGAGACGAACGACCAGCTTCGAGCACCAGATCCCTTCGGGGGGCGGCCCAGCCGCCCCCCGATTTGTTTTTCCGTGTTTGGCAGGTGAACAATCGGTTGCACTTGCACCTTCGACGCTCCCACCCCACAATACCTCCTGCGGTGGACGAACCGCACGACTTGAACCACGCGAGCGAAAGCTCTTGGAGCCCGGTGATGGCAGGTGCACAGACACTCAGCGATGTCGAAGGGGTTGTCAAGTGGTTCGACGCCCGCAAGGGGTTCGGCTTCATCGTCGGACCCGAGGGACAGGACATCTTCGTCCACTTCACCGTCATCGAACAGACGGAAGGATTCCGTGCTCTGCGTGATGGCGAGCGCGTGATCTACTCCGCCAACGACGGCGACAAGGGTTGGTCCGCGACGAAGGCCAAGAGCCTCGGATCGCGCGTCGCGCCCGCCGAGCGCCCGGGGAACCGCGCACGCATCGCAGAGTGACTCACGGCCTCCGCCGTCGGGCCCTGCTACCTTCCGATCATGGACTGGGGTTCCTTCCTCTTCGGCGTCCTCGCCGGAGGCGCCGCCGCACTACTCGCCACAGCCGCGCTGATCACGCGACGGCTTGTGCGTCTGCGAGCCGCCGAGGAGCGGGCGAGGCGGCAGGAGCGACTCGCGGAACTCGGCGCGCTCACCGGCGGCCTCGCGCACGAGATCAAGAACCCACTCTCGACGATCGGTCTCAATGTGCAGCTTGCGAGCGAGGCCATCACCGACTCGCAGTTGCCCGACGACGACAAGGCCACGCTGGTCCGACGCGTCGAGACGGTCAGTCGCGAGGCCACGCGCCTCGCGAACATCCTCAACGACTTCCTGCGGTTCGCGGGTCGCATCAAGCTCGCCCCCACGGAACTCGATGTCCGCGAGGTCGTCGAGGAACTCGTCGACTTCTATCGACCGCAATGCGAACTGCACCACGTGGTGCTGCGAGCCGACCTGCCGGCGACGCCTGCCGTCGCGCGGATCGATCCCGCGCTCGTCAAGCAGGCGCTCCTCAACCTCATGATCAACGCGACGCAGGCGATGGCCGCCCATCCTTCGGACGCGCGCGAACTCCTCGTCCGGATCACACCGTCGCCCGACGAGATCATCGTCCATGTGATCGACACCGGGCCCGGCATTCCCTCCGAACGCCATCGAGAGGTCTTCCGCCCCTATGTGAGCGGACGGAAGGGTGGATCGGGCCTCGGGCTCGCGGTCACGCGCCGGATCATCGAGGAGCACGGCGGCCGCATCGACCTCTTCAGCGAGCCCGGGACGGGCACCGACTTCGCGGTGGTCCTGCCGCGCCGGGGCCCATCCTCCGTCGAGTCGGAGGATGGAGCGACCCGCGCCGACGACGACGCGCGCCGCACGATCCTGAACAGGCTGTTCACGCGCGCCGAGCGGCGCTAGCACGCCGTCACTCGAGCCAGTCCTTCGCCTTCAGCCGCTCGGGCACATAGGTCTCGGTGACATACGAGATGTCCTTGGTGATGAGCGACTCGACCTCCATCTTGAAGCCGTTCGACAGCATCGCCTGGATCTCCTTCTGCCATCCCCTGTGCCCCTCGAACCATGGGTAGGCGGCGATCTCCTTCGCGCGCTTGATGTCGTTGTCGGTGAGGTCGATCTTCACCGCCTCGCCGAGACCGCACTGGCGGTAGTCCTTCGCGCGGATACCGAGGAACTTCGCCTCGGGAATCGCGAGGCGCGTGCTCTCGAACGCGAGCGAGATCGAGCCCTGCTTGATGACGCTGTAGATGTAGTGACCCCAGGGATCGTTGTCGAGCACGCAGATGATGGGGAGCTTGAGCTCCTGGTTCAACCGCTGGAGCAGCCGCCGGCATCCGCGCGGCGGCTGGCCCGCTCCATGCGTGAGGATGCAGTTGTGCTTCTCCCAGAAGCGGTCCTCGTTGAAGCGGTTCCAGACCGTGCCCTTCTCGACATGGAGCACGAACTTCGCCTCGCACTTCTTGAACTGGATCACATCCGGTTCCACGATCGACGGCATCGCGTAGCCGCCGGAGCCCATGCGCCGGCAGTCGATCTCATCGCCCTTGTCGACGACCGTGATGTTGCCAACCATCGCACCGCGGTTCTCGGCGAAGATGTGAAGCTCCTCGCGCAGCGCGCCGAGCGCGACCTCGAGGTCCTCGAGGATCGGGTCCGACTCGTCCTGCGTGTCGAAGGTGTTCTCCTTCGTGCCGGCCACGGTGTGCTTCGCCTTGTAGAACACGCCACGGAGGCTGCTCGTTTTCTGCGCCTCGATCAGATCCTTGATCGTGCTCGCATGGAGCATGGTCTGCATGAACTGCTTGGCGGTCTTGAGATCGAACAGCTGGCGCTCCGCGGTGGCATCGCCCATCTCGAGGATGCCGCGCTTCCTGTTCCAGATCGTGTTCGACTTGGTGCGCGTCGGGATCTCGAGCACGGGGTCCTGGCCCGAGTAGGTCCGCTTCGTGACCCTCTGCGCGAGATCGACGATCTTGCCCTGCGTCCGCGTGTCGCGCTCCCTCGTGGAGGCGGGGCCCGGCTTCGTGGTCTTCGATGTGGGCTGAGACTGCTTCTTTGCCATGGGGTCTTCCGATTGATGTCGTTGCGTGAACTGCGTCGCGTTCAGAACAGTCGCGGATCGTCGTCATCGAAGGCGCGCTGCGGCGTACCGAGGCTCTTCTTGGTCCGGATCGTGGGAGCGGCGGACTTTCCCGTCGCACTCGCCGCCGGAGATGCAGCGCCGCGCTTCGCGGGCCCCGAATCGCCGGACGAGGACGCCTTCGGCGTGGTCTTCGGTGCGCCCTTCTTCAACGCACCACCCGACGGTCGTGCTCCGGACCTCGTGCCCGCACGCGTCTCGCGCACCGTGGCCGCGACATCCCCCTCCTCGCCACTGAAGTCGAGCGGAGCGATGGGCTCGGCCTCCTCGATCGGCGCGATGGCGCTCTCCACGATGATCACGCCGTCATCGTCGACCTCCGGCTCCTGCCTTCGGACACGACCATCCTCGTCCAGCTCCTGGTCGGCGATGGCCGTCTTGGAACGCGCCTGCTCGAGCAGCGCATCGTAGATCCGCTGCGTCTCCTCGCCGGAGATCGCATTGATGGCCTTCGCGATCTCACCGATGTAGCGCTCGAACACATCGCGTCGCTCGCTCTCACGCCGCATCTTCTGCCGCTTGCGCAGATAGGTGCCGAGCTTGCGCCCGCACTCCATCAGCGCCAGCTTCATCTCCTTGCGAATCTCGTCGTAGTCGGCGATCGCCTCCTTGGACTCGCTGGTGAACGGCACCCAGACGCTCGCCATGTGGATCATGATCACCAGAGGTCCGACGGGCGGGCTGCCGCGCGGCTGCTGCAGCTGGTAGTTCTTCCATGGCGTCTCCTCGACGGCCTTGAAGCTCGAGCACGCGCTCTGCTGGAACAGCAGTGGGACGCGGTTCGCGAAACGGATCACGCGCGCGGCCTGGTCACCAGGCAGGTCGCCACCGAATGCGATCGCCGCCTCGATCTGGAAAGGCCGCCCCCGGTAGACCGACGCCTCGCGGGTGGACGCAGCGTAGAACTCCGCCTTCACGCCCTTCAGCATGCCGGCAAGCAGCTGCCGCACTCCGATCGGGGCGAGGCAGTCGGTCGGCGGTGGCGAGAGTCGCTCGTCCTCGAAGACCTTGAAGAGCCGCTCGATCTGACGCGGTTCCACATCTGCCGCCTTCGTCCGACTCGTCACACCGATCGCCTGACAGAACTTGCTCGCGGTCGACGAGGAGATCCTGCAGAAGCGCTTCTGCAGGAAGTCGTAGAGCGTGCCGCCCTCGGTCGCCTCGTACTCCTTGACCATCTGAAGCAGGATGCCGAGCTCGATGCCCTTCGGATGCGGCTGAATCTCCTTCGTTTCGGGCGGGAGATCCGAGACTCCGCGCGGGAACACCGTGACGCCACCGGTCTCCGTGGTCTGCGCCGGCTGGTCGGCCTTCGACTTCGCGGCGGCCGCGGCGCTCGTTCCAGGCAGCAGGTCGCCTTCATCGTCCTGCACCGTGCGCGACGGCGGAACGAAGATGATCCGTGCGTGCGGATTCGCGATCGCGGTCAGTTCGAGGAACTCCTCGACCGAGCCGCGGCCGCGCTGGTACTTCCCCTTCAGCTCGATGGAGACGCAGGTTCCCGTCCTGAAGGAATCCGCGGGAAGGTACACCCCCTCGTTCGAGAGCTGACGCGTTCCGACGGACAGCGTGCGCAGACGCTCGGGCGGGAAGTCGGCGGTCTCCTCGTCATGCGTCACCTCGGCCCTGTTGGTCTTGGTGTTCATGGCGAGCTCGATGTGGTGCGCCGCCTGCTTCGGCCCCGGCTTCGTCACGATCACCATGGGACGACCCGTGGTGATGAGGCCGTTCATGCCGGCGGCGGAGATGCCGATGCCCTGCTGGCCACGCGACATCTTCAGCCGATGGAACTTCGATCCGTAGAGCAGGCGGCCGAAGATGTTCTCCACCTGTCGACGGACGATGCCCGGGCCGTTGTCCACGATCGTCACGCGATAGGTCGACTCCTTCGCGTTCGCGGGTCGCCTCGGCTCGAGGTCCTCGATGATGACCGCGATGTCCGGAAGGATGCCCGCTTCCTCGCAGGCATCGAGCGAGTTGTCGACGGCCTCCTTCACGGTGGTGAGGAGCGACTTGCGCGGGTTGTCGAAGCCAAGCAGATGGCGGTTCTTGACGAAGAACTCGCTGACGGACACCTCGCGCTGCCGCGCCGACATCTCCTCCGCCGTCGCACCCCTGCGCGGCTTCTCGCCCCTGCTCCGACCACCGGGATTCGAACGCGGCTTCGGTTCCTTCACAGCACTCTCCATAGCGGATCTCCGGGACACTCCATCGCCCATTCCGACGGCGCGGCATGACGGGGCGCTCGCCGCTCGAACGCAGCCCTGCCCGCCTTCACATCGCGAGGAGACTAGCCGAACTCGGTCGCGTGGACCGACCGCGACGCTCCGCACCGTACAGAACGGCCATACCCCCTTGAATCCGCGGGATCGCTATACTTGCCGCCCTTTCTCGCCCTCAAACTGCACCACCATTGGAGCTACGCATGGAAACCACGCTCATCATTCTCAAGCCAGACGCCGTCCAGCGCGGCCTCATGGGCCGCATCATCAGCCGCTTCGAGGAGAAGGGGCTCCAGATCGTGGGCGCAAAGCTCATGCAGATCTCGCAGGAACTGGCGGCGACGCACTACAAGGACCACCAGGGCAAGCCGTTCTACAACGGACTCGTGGGGTTCATGACGAGTTCGCCCGTGCTCGTTCTCGCCATCCGTGGCAACGGCGCCATCGCGATCGCGCGGTCGATGATGGGAGCGACCTTCGGCTCGAAGGCGGCGGCGGGCACCATCCGCGGCGACTTCGGCGTGTCGAACTCCTTCAATCTGATCCACGGCTCCGACAGCCCCGAAGCCGCGGCGCGAGAGCTTTCGCTCTTCTTCGGCGCCGGCGAGGTGCTCGACTTCCCGCGCGCGTGCGACCGCTGGGTGTACGACTCGAGTTCCGGCACGCCCGAGTGACGGAACCCGGGGCCGAGTCGCGCTCGACCCGAACAAGGGTTCCTTCGACAGGTATCCCCTCCGCGCAGCGCCCTTCGGCGCTGCGTTTTTATTGGACTCATGTCGCGGCGTCTGGTGTTCGCGAACCCGGAGGTAAGCACCTCCATTCCAGTTTCCCGACCACTCGCGGAGACATTCCCGCGTTCGCGCTCATGGCGAATCCGTATGGTCTCGCATCGAGGACGGCAACGAATTGGGCCGTCGTCGGTTGAATCGGAAGTGAGGATTCTTCGAAAGATCCGGTGGCAGTGCCCGAACTTCGCTCGGGTGGACGGCGTTCGATTGGGACGCCGTACACGGCGGTGAGGACCTTGATCGCGGTCGGACTCGATCGCCGCTCCAAGTGCCTCGCGGTCGTCCATCCGCGGAGAGGTTGATCGGTGCAAGTGCCGCTCGGGGAAATGGATGGATGGTCCCCTGGGTTTTCAGTGGCAGCATCCGTTCCGGCGGCGCGCGGCTTGAAGTCGTGACTCAAGCGCGCGGGTATGAGACGATAGGTCACGCGCGTATGGATGCTCATGAACTGGCCGCCCCAGACGGCTAGCTCAGCGAAATTCATCGATTGTGTGTCGAAATGTTACGAATCTGGATCGAAAATCTGCTTTCGATCTGCTTCTCTGAACTGCATCAGGCCATTTGACGGAGGGCTCGACATGCGCCAGACGACTCACGACATCCGACTGAGCTCCGAAGCACGGCCCGATTCCCCGCTGACTCGCGCGCGTCGAAGGGCTGCGCCATCGCCGCACCTCAAGGCATCGATCAAGTCGCCCTCCGAGCTGGCTTCGCTCTCCCGCCCTTCCCTGTCCCCGTCGCCCGCCTCGGCTGTTGCCGCCTCGACTGTTGTTTCCGAGGCCAGGGCTCCCCGTCGCGCCTCCGTATCGGCACTCTCGTCGCTTGAACAGGCCCGCGTGCAGGAACTGCTCGCAGAGCCCATGGACTACATCGACCACGCGGACTACCACCTTCCCGGGGCGGCGGAGCGCATCTACGGCGCCGCCGAGATCACCCGCCCCGATGTGACCTGGTACCGACCGCTCATGGACGACTTCATCTCGACGCGCAGCCGCGGGCTGCGTACGCCGAAGACGCAGTCCTCGGTCCTTCTCACCGGCGCGCAGGAGCGCGTGCTGTTCATGAAGTACAACTTCGCCCGCTTCAGCATCTCCGAGATCCAGAAGCAGGTCGCCTCGCGCACCCCGACCGTCGCAGAAGCTCGCGAGATGCTGCGCTGGCACGACATCGCGATGCAGTATCGACAGCAGCTGGCGGAAACGAATCTCGCCCTGGTCCTCGCGATGGCCAAGCGCGTCCGGCTTTCCGAGGTGGACTTCGCCGACCTGATCGGCGAAGGCAACATGGCGCTGATGAGGTCGGTCGACAAGTTCGACTGTGGCCGCGGGTTCAAGTTCTCCACCTACGCATGCCGGGCGATCCTCAAGGCGTTCAGCCGGCACGGCATCAAGGTGACGACCCAGCGGAAGCGCTTCGGCGCCGAGTTCGACCCGGCGCTCGAGAAGTCGAACCACCTCGAAACCGTCCGCGCTACCCACGAGCGCGAGTGCGCCGACGAGGTTCGCCACATCGTGACCGCCAACAAGGCTGACCTGTCGGACATCGAGATAAAGGTCATCGGCCATCGCTTCGGGCTCGATATCGCAGCCGCGCTCGACCAGGGGGCGGGAGATCCGAACCTATCCGTCGAAACGACCTCGGTGCCCGCCGAGCCGCTCACGCTCGAACAGGTGGGCCAGGTGATCGGAGTCACCAAGGAGCGCGTTCGCCAGATCCAGAACAAGGCGCTCGAGAAGATCCGCGCAGCTCTGCAGGCTGCGAACCCGGACGCCGCGGGAGAGATGGCGGCGGACCTCGCCGCCCGACAGTCGCGAGTTCCGCTCGCCGCGAACTAGCCGCGAACAGGCCGCGACGGGTGCAAGTCGGGCCTCATGCACGCGACTCGCGCAGACCATCGCTCCGGTGGGTGTTCGCGGATCGTCGATGCGTCGAAACGAAAGTCCTCGGGGCGCCCGGTACAAGCCATCAGCCGGGTGCCTCGGGGCGTTTTTCAGGAATGCGCGCTCAAGCGCGGCGGCATCACCCCTGCTTCATCGCACCCCTGCTTCATCGCACCCCTGCTTCATGGCACACGGGCTTCATGGCACATGGGCTTCGATCCCGTCGATGCGTCGCGCGCGATACCCATCGGGCACACCCATTGGATACACTCATTCCCCCATGCAGAGCACCGTTTCAAAGTCGGCGAGTTCTCCCCGGGCGAGCAAGGTGTACGCAAGCGCGCGCGACGCGCTCGCCGGCCTGACGCGCGACGGCATGACCGTCGCAGTCGGCGGATTCGGCCTGTGCGGTATTCCGGAGCAGCTGATCGTCGCCCTACGCGACACGGGGGTCAAGGATCTCACCGCCGTCAGCAACAACGCCGGCGTCGATGACTGGGGCCTGGGCCTGTTGCTCCGAACGCGCCAGATCCGCAAGATGATCTCGAGTTACGTAGGCGAGAATGCGGAGTTCGAGCGGCAGTTCATGTCGGGCGAACTGGAGCTCGAGTTCAACCCGCAGGGCACGCTCGCAGAGCGCCTTCGCGCGGGCGGCTCGGGAATCGCAGGCTTCTATACGAAGACCGGTGTCGGAACCGTCGTCGCCGAAGGCAAGGAGACGAAGGACTTCGATGGCGAGACCTTCGTCCTCGAGCGCGGGATCCGTGCCGATCTCGCGCTCGTCAAGGCGTGGAAGGCCGACGCCACCGGCAACCTCGTCTTCCGCAAGACGGCGCGCAACTTCAATCCGATGGTCGCGATGTGCGGCAAGATCTGTGTCGCCGAGGTGGAGGAGATCGTGGATGCGGGCGAACTCGATCCCGATCAGATCCACACTCCGGGCATCTTCGTGGATCGCGTCGTGCTGACCCACTCCGAGAAGCGGATCGAGCAGCGGACAGTCCGCGCAAGGGGCTGACCCGACCGCGCGAGGCATACGGGGCTCACGCGGAAGCGCGTGTTATTGGACAGTGCGGGCAATCAGCCGCGGCTTTACCTCGCGATGTGCAGCCCTCGCTGCGATCGGTCGATCAACCACCTGCCTGTAGACCCGCCGCGCCAGCGAGTGCGTGTCGGTACGCGCGGGCGCAGCAAGTTCCCGATGCGGACGCCGCCGGGTCATTTCGCTGCATCAATGGTGCGCCGAGTTCGTTCGCCAGACTCCGATTTGGGCAACGGGTTCGCCGCGATGTGGAACAATGCTCGTTCGCCTCTGCGCTGGACGCCAGAGGCCATTCGAGCCCCGTGACCGAAGGAGATGACCGTGATTCGCCAGCCCCGCACCGCACTACGCTCCACCATCCGCACCCGCATCGCATCGGCGATGGTGGCGTTCGGTGTCGCTGTGGCTGTTGTGCCGACCGCGAGCGCACAGGCGCCGCGCGGCGGAATCGGCTCGCTCTTCGTCCCCGACTTCCTTCCGCGCGATCTCCCCGTCTTCGTCGACTCGCTCGGCCTCGAGGAGTGGCAGCGACCGATCATGGAGGCCCTTCTCGACGACTACCAGACGAACTTCGCCACCGCCGCGGACGGCGTCCGCGCGCAGATGGGACAGTTCAAGGATGTCGCGGGCTCGGTGAATCCCGACGAGGTGATCGGGATGATCACCAAGCCGCTCGTCGCGTGGGGCGAGGAGAAGCGCCAGCTGCGCGAGGATTTCCTCCAGAACGTCCGTAGCCAGCTCAGCGATGTGCAGACCGAGCAGTGGCCGAAGCTCGAGCGCGCGCTTCGCCGCGAGAAGTCGCTGCCCGCCGGCGAACTGTCGGGCGAGTCGCTCAACCTCGTCATGCTCATCCGCGAGCTCGATGTGCCACCGCTCGTCCTCGATGGAGCCTTCGTGGCGATCGAGGAGTACGAGCGCAGCCTCGACGCCGCACTGTCCGCCCGCGATGCCGAAATCGAGGGCTCGATCGCGAATCGCCTGAAGGCGATGGGGCCGAACGACACGCAGAAGCTCCAGTCGATGGAGGAGCGCATCATGGCGCGTCGCGTGCAGGTTCGCAGCATTCAGGAGCAGTCGCTTGCGACGATCGTCTCGGCGCTGGGCTCCGAGTACGGCGAGAGGCTCCGGCTGCGCGCGCTTCGCCGCGCCTTCCCGCAGGCCTACGGACCAGATCCCGTCTCGCCGATCTTCGAGTCGGCGCTCGCGATTCCCGACCTGACCGAGACGCAGAAGGCGCAGCTCAACGACCTCCGCTCGCAGTTCGCATCCGAGCACGCGGTCATTCAGGACCGCTATGCCGAGGCGATCCGTCGCTTCGAGCCGCTCGAGCCGCGGCGACGCGCGGAGGCGATCGCACAGCGCAAGGCGACCGGAGGTACGACGAAGATCTCCGACTCGCCGGAGATCGACGCCGTCAAGGCCGACCGTCAGTCGCTCTTCACGCGCTTCCGTGCCGCCATCGCGGAGATCCTGAACGACCAGCAGAAGGAACTCGTCCCCGGCTTCGGCAAGCCCGGTGCGGATCTCCCCGGCGGCCAGCGCTACGGAGATGCGGTCCACCTCGGCACCGGCGGCTCCGGCGCGGGCGGCAAGGGTGTCGCAACTCCGGTGAAGCCCGGCGGCAACTCGCTGATTCAGGAGGAGCGGATCGATCCCGCGATCAAGCCGCGCGACGGCGGCCGGGGTACGACCGATCCCGAGACGCCGCGGCCGGCCAAGAGCCCCAAGGCGGAGTGACGACAGGTGTGGTTCCCGCGTCCACGGACCGATTCCGCGTGATGCATCGCATGGAAGCGAACGAAGTCTCGAGGTACCTCGCGTGATCGGAATGAACGGAAACAACGGAACCCCCACGGTGACCGAGATCTCGGCGACGAAGGACGCGCGCGCCTCGGGCGCGACTCCTTCGCAGGATTCCGCCGTACGCGAGCGCAGCGCCCTGCTTGGAATCGAGTGGCTCGACAAGGCGCCGGTGTCGGATCCCGCCGCAGCGGACCTTCTTCCGCCCGAACTCGCGGTGCGCCTCGGCGCCGTGCCGGTCTCGATCGACGGCGGCAGGCTCGTCGTCGCGATGCTCGACCCGCTCGATACGGCGGCGGTGGATGAGATCGGCGCGGTCACCTCGCGGACGATCCGACGCATCGGACTCGATGCGCCGGCATTCCGCGAACTGATGCGCGACCGCTACGGAACGACCGCGGCGCGGATGGCGGAGACCCTTGCCTCCGA
This sequence comes from Planctomycetota bacterium, assembly GCA_041163725.1. Taxonomy (GTDB): domain Bacteria; phylum Planctomycetota; class Phycisphaerae; order Phycisphaerales; family SM1A02; genus QWPT01. The sequence continues at coordinate 864 of JBEAQW010000227.1, read as the reverse complement.
TGGCGGACTCGCGGCGACTCCCGACACCGAGCACAACCTCGATGCGATCGAGGCGGACGACGTGCACCGGATGGCGGAGCAGCCCACGCTCATCAACCTGGTGAACCTCATCCTGCTCGAGGCGATCCAGAGCCGCACGAGCGACGTGCATGTCGAACCGTTCGAGAGCGAGCTCCGCGTCAAGTACCGAATCGACGGCGTGCTCGCCTCCCAGCCGCAGCCCCCGAAGCATCTGCAGGCCGCGCTCATCGGCCGTATCAAGATCATGGCGGGCATGAACATCGCGGAGCGCTATGTGCCGCAGGACGGCCACATCACGCTTCGTTTCGAAGGCCGTAAGGTCGACATCCGCGTCTCCACCGTTCCGACGCTCTACGGCGAGTCGGTGGTCATGCGTATCCTCGACAAGAGCTCGCTGCCGCTCGATCTCAAGAGCCTCGGCATGAGCGAGCCCCACCGTGCGGTCGTCGACCGCATGATCGAGAAGCCGCACGGACTCGTGCTCGTGACCGGACCAACGGGCTCGGGCAAGACCACGACGCTCTACGCGGCGCTCTCCAAGCTCTACGATCCGCGCAAGAAGATCATCACCATCGAGGATCCCGTCGAGTACGAGCTCAACGGCATCAACCAGATCCCCGTGAACGCGAAGCGTGGTCTCAGCTTCGCGACCGGACTCCGCGCGATCCTCCGCCAGGACCCGGACATCGTGTTCGTCGGCGAGATCCGCGACACCGAGACGGTCGACATCGCGATCCGATCCGCGCTGACGGGCCACCTGATCTTCTCGACGCTCCACACCAACGACGCGATCTCGTCCGTTGGCCGTCTGTTCGACATGGGTGCGGAGCCGTATCTCGCGGC
>JBEAQW010000226.1:0-14008 GCA_041163725.1 Planctomycetota bacterium | reverse complement strand
GCCGAGCTTGAGGACGAGGCCGAGCTCGAGGACGAAGCCGAGCTTGAGGACGAGGCCGAGCTTGAGGACGAAGCCGAGCTTGAGGACGAGGCCGAGCTCGAGGACGAGGCTGAGCTCGAGGACGAGGCCGCCGCGTGCGAGTCGCACCCGACTCCGGTCGGAGCGGCAGACGTGCCGTTGCCGCGCGGCACGATGGTCAACTTCTCAGTGCTTGACGCGGATACGCTCGACAGCGTCGTGGGCGAAGTCGTCACGCTCGAGTGCAAGGATCTGCACGAGATCCAGTATGGGTGCGACGATGCCATGCCGGCTGCGCTGATCGCAGACGCCGCTGGGCTCGCGGGCCGCGAGCCGGGCGTCGAGACAGGTGTCGAGCCAGGCCCCGAGTCGAACATCGAGTCGAACATCGAGTCCAGCGGTATCGAACTGGTGAATGGCCCGGCTTCGGATTCGCCTCTGGAAGTAGGTGCAGCCGAACTCGAGGACGAGAGCGTGGAGCATCGCGCCGTCGTCGTGGAGACCATTGCACTCGATGGTTCTTCCCTCGGTGCAACCGCGCCCGATGCGGCCGATCAGGATGACGGCGAGGCCGTGGAGTTCCACTTCGAGATGGACGAGGAAGGCGTCGCCTCGTCGTTCGTTGGCGAAGCGGAGTTCCAGGTCGAGGCTCGCGGCGAGGATCGCGGCGAGGACGACGGGGTCGAGGTTGCTCGAGCGGAGACCGTGGCATTGCCCGGTGAGCCCGAACTGGTGGACGGGATCGAGTCGTCCGAGCTCGCGGCATCTGGGGAGATCGAGATCGAGACCTTCCGCCCGGCAGCGAACGATCGCTAACTCGATTCGACGAGCCTCTTCGAAGGCCTCGGTGACGAGCGATGGATCGATACCGCGCCGTAGCATTGATGCGCGTCCCGTCGATTTCCGATTCGCGTCGAAGAAAAGCAGCAAGTCGGGGATGGGCGTTGTGGGTTGCTAGCCTTCGGATATGAACGGTGAATCGGTCGGGGAAGATCCGGAGGAGTCCGCGGCGGCGCTGCGGTGGCTTTCCACGCATGGCGTAGGGCAGGCGCGACTGAGGATGCTGCGCGAGGCGTTCGGCGGTGCCGCTGAAGCGCTCGCCGCGGAACCGGCGGCCCTCTCCGCGGTGTTGCGATTGTCAGTCGAGGAGGCCGGTCGGCTCCGCGATCAGGCGCGGCGGTCATGCATCGATCGCGCGCGCGCGAGCATCGGCGCATGCGGGGGTGCGATGCTCCTCGAGGGAGGCGCGGGGTATCCGCAACTGCTCCTGGCCTCGCACGATCCGCCGGCGTTGCTGTTCGCGCGTGGAAAGCTCGATGCCGAGCCGGAGCCGGCCGTCGCGATCGTCGGTTCGCGGCGTGCGACCGCGTATGGCCGGTTGCAGGCTGCGCGGCTCGCGGTCGAACTCGGGGAGCAGGGCATCACGATCGTCTCCGGTGGAGCGCGGGGGATCGACGCGGAGGCTCACCGTGGCGCATTGCGGGCGGGTGGGCGAACGATCGCGGTCCTCGCCACCGGGCTCGATTGCCCGTATCCCGCCGACCACGCACCGCTGTTCGATGCGATCGTCGAGGCTGGCGGTTGCGTGTTGACCGAGCAATTGCCGGGAGTCGTCGCGCGGCCGGAACTGTTCCCGCGTCGAAATCGCATGATCGCAGCACTCTCGCTCGTCACGGTGGTCGTCGAGGCCGCGAGCCGCTCCGGGGCGCTCCTGACGGCGCGGATCGCCGTAGACGATCTCTCCCGTGAGGCGGCGTGCATGCCCGGACCGGTCGACAGTCCCGTGAGTGAAGGCTGTCACCGAGCGGTCCGCGAGGGCTGGGCCCACCTCGTGACTGGTGCGCGCGATGTGTGCGAGCTCCTCCGCGAGGCGCGCGGAATCGCTGCGGGGGCGTCGGAGCTCGCGGGGGGCGCGGATTCGCGCGCTCGGCGGGCGGGTGATGGAGTGAGGAATGCGGTTGCACGGGGCGGGCCGGGGAGCGGCGGCGTGGATGACCGGATGCGCGCGGCGCGGGCCGTGGATCGAGGGCCTGTGCGTCCTCAGGGGCAGCCCGACTGCTCGGCGGACGCGCGAGTGGTGCTCGCTGCGATCGAGGCAATCGGTGGCGCCGGGCATGACGAGCTCGAGCTCAGGCTGGGATGGGCGATCCCGCGCATCGCGTGCGCGACGCTCGAGCTCGAGGTTGCGGGACTGCTCGGCCGCAGGACGGATGGGGCGTTCGCCGTAGCGGGGCGGCGATGTTGATGGGACTCGCGAACGACGGTCGAGAGTGCGCCCTTCAACGGCTCCTTCATGCGGTCTGTGCGGGTTGGATGGGTCGCGCGTCGGCGTGGCTGGCGTTCGTCCTCGCGTTCGCGGAATGCGCCTTCGATGGTCTTTGCATGAAAGCCAGACTGATCTTCTCCGATTGTGCATCTCCGCGGAAGAGCATTCGTTCTCCGCAACGATCCCCGTCCGCGCGCTGTCTCCGCGCAACCAACGAAGTCCATGTCCCGCATCGCGATCATCTCCGACATCCACGGCAACATCGTCGCACTCGAGCGCGTGATCTCCGACATCGGCCGTCGCGGCGTCGACCTGGTGGTCTGCCTCGGCGACATCGTCGGCTACGGACCCGACTCGAAGGAATGCCTCGATCGCACCCGCCAGGTCTGCCGATCGATCGTCGCGGGCAATCACGAGCGGGGCGTGGTCGAACAGGGCATGCCCGTGCACTGGAATCCGCTTGCACTCGCAGGCATCGAGCATGCGCGCTCGCAGCTCTCGCCGGCCGACATCGGCTTCATCGCCGCGTTGCCGCGCACCTGCACGATCGGAGGCGATGTGCTCGCCGTGCACGATTCGCCGGAGCCGAGCGACCTCGGCCTGACCTACCTGCGGAATCGGACCGACGCCGCGCGGGCGTTCTCGTGGGTCCACCACTCGGTCGCGCTCGTCGGTCACACGCATGTCGCCGGCTGCTTCGCCACGGCGTCGGATCCGGGCGAATTGACCGCTCCGGACGACATCGATGTGTTTCCCGTCGCCCGGCGAATGCTCGGTCCGGCCCAGCAGTTCCGTGGCGCGTTCGTCGGATCGGCGACCTTCGAACTTCCGCGTTTCGGTCGCTCGATCGTGAATCCAGGAGCTGTGGGGCAGCCCCGCGATGGCGACCACCGGGCGTCCTACGCGATCCTCTATCTCGACGAGTTCACGGTGGAGTTCCGTCGCGTGAGCTACGACCTCGCTCGCGCGCAGGAGCGCTACGACGCCGCCATGCTTCCGCGGGCGTCATCGGCGCGCCTGGCGCTGGGTGCGTGATTCTCACGCCACTCCCCTCGGCATTCTCCGTGAAACCCCACGCGCCACGCGACGCGCCCGACCCTCACATTCGGAACGACCCGAACATCCCGACGGGCGCTCGACGCCAATCAGCCGGTGAAGAGCAAACGGGCGCCCATGAAACGCCGAATTCAACAGCGATGAACGCTCCTCAGCATCAACCGTTGCCGCGTTTCCGCGGCTTCGCCCGCTCCGTCCGGCGCGTGGTCGCGATCGGCACGGCCCTGGTCTGCCTCGGACTCCTCGCCCGCGGCGTGCAGACATCCTGCGAGATCGCCGGTCACGGAGTCGCGGTCGAGAGTCCCGAGGGCCTTGGGGCGGGAGCGGCGGTGATCGGTAGCATCCGTGACGGCGCGCGCTACGCGGCGGATTTCCTCTCGGTGCCTGCGATGCTTGCAATCGGCGCGCTCGCCGCCGTGGCGCTCGGCTCGGTCATGGTGATCCTCCGAAGCCGCTCGGACAAGGCGGGAGCGACCTTCTTCGCCCTCGCGGTCTTCGCCGCGCTCACGCTCTCGCGGGGCGAGGCTCGGGCGATGCTCGAGGACTCGAATCACGACGCGTGGCATCTCGCCGCGCGCGTCGGGCTCGCGATCGGCGCATGCGTACTTGCATGGCGATGGATCGAGGATGTCGCGCTCGCGGCATCGATGCTTCCGAGCGATGATCCGCACGAGGTCGATCCGTTGGCGGATCGCGAGGCCCAGCACATCGCCACGCACGGTCCGATGCACACGGATGCCAATAGCCGTCGGCTCCGCGACGCACTGAGGTCCGATTCGATCCGCGAGGAGCATGAGCCCGGACTGCACGGACGGGGATCGCCGATCCCGCGCGTCATGCCCGCGCAGGACGCTCCGCTCGTTTCCATGGACTGATTCCCCGGCTCGGAGTCGCGGGGGATGCGCGTCCGAGGGGCGCAGGACGCCCCTGGCTGCGGCGTTGGTGTGGCAACGGTGGTTCGGAAAGGGTGCTACATTCCGCCCCTTTCCCATGATCGAACTCCCACCCCCCGGCACGGAAACGGTCCTCATCCTCGACTTCGGCAGCCAGACCGCGCAGCTCATCGCGCGGCGGGTGCGAGAGGCGGGTGTGTTCAGTCTCCTCGTCAGTCCCCGGATCACGGCGGAGGAGATCGCGCGGATCTCCCCGAAGGGCATCATCTTCTCCGGAGGCCCATCGAGCGTGTTCGAGCAGGGCGCTCCGACATGCGACCCCGCGATCCTCGCGCTCGGCATTCCGGTGCTCGGCATCTGCTACGGCATGCAGCTCATGAGCCATCTGCTCGGTGGCAAGGTCGAGAGCGCGAGCCATCGCGAGTTCGGCCGCGCCAAGATCGATGTGCGCGAGACGCATGACCTGTTCGCGGGCGTCGATGCGCACGCGACGGTGTGGATGAGCCACGGCGATCAGGTCACGCGTGTACCCGAGGGATTCGAGGTCATCGCCAGCACTTCGACCTGCCCCTTCGCCGCGGTGCGCGACCGCGCGCGTCGGTTCTACGGGGTCCAGTTCCATCCCGAGGTGACGCATACGCCGCAGGGCGGCGACATGCTGGCGAACTTCCTCTTCAAGGCGTGCGGCTGCACGGGCTCGTGGAAGATGTCCGACTTCGTCGAGCAGGAGTGTGCGCGCATCCGCGCCCGCGTCGGCGACGCGAAGGTGATCTGCGGGCTTTCGGGCGGTGTGGACAGTTCCGTGGTCGCCGCGCTGCTCGCGAAGGCCATCGGGAAGCAGCTGGTCTGCATCTTCGTCGACAACGGGCTTCTTCGGAAGAACGAGCGCGATCTCGTGGAGACGACCTTCCGGGACCACTTCGACGTCGATCTGCGCGTGGTCGACGCGAGTGCCGAGTTCCTCGGGGATCTGGCGGGAATCGTCGAGCCCCAGGAGAAGCGGCGCCGCATCGGGCACCGGTTCATCGATGTGTTCAAGGAGGCCGCCAAGTCGATCGACGGCGATGTGCGGTTCCTCGCGCAGGGAACGCTCTACCCCGATGTCATCGAGTCGGGCCACGGCCACTCCGGCACGAGCGCGAACATCAAGCTCCATCACAATGTGGGCGGCCTTCCGGAGCAGCTCGGCTTCGAACTCGTCGAGCCGATGCGTCTCCTCTTCAAGGACGAGGTGCGCGCGCTCGGCGAGGTCCTTGGGCTGCCGCAGCAGATCGTCTGGCGCCATCCGTTCCCGGGCCCTGGTCTCGCCGTGCGCGTGATCGGCGACATCACGCGCGAGAAGCTCGATGTCCTGCGGGAGTGCGACCGCATCCTGCTCGAGGAGATCGTCGCTGCGAACCTGTACCGGTCCACGAGCCAGGTGTTCGCCGTGCTGCTTCCCGTGAAGTCGGTCGGTGTGATGGGCGACGGGCGGACCTACGACTCGACCGTCGCGATCCGCGCGGTGGACACGCAGGACTTCATGACGGCGGACTGGTCGCGCATTCCCTACGACGTGCTTGCGCTGATCTCGAACCGCATCATCAACGAGGTCAAGGGCGTCAACCGCGTCGTCTACGACATCTCGTCGAAGCCTCCGGCCACGATCGAGTGGGAGTAGCCGCGGACGGCGTCCGCCGGGACGAGACGGCGCGCTACCTCAGGATCGTCTGACGCTCGATCATCACCTGCAGGGTCTGGCAGATGAGGTCGATGTCGCGTTCCGTGAGCGATGGCGCGAAGGGGAGCGCGATCAGTCGATCCGCCGCGCGTTGTGCGACCCTGTACTCGGCCTGATGAGCCGTATGCACGAACGCCGGTTCCAGCGGGATCGCATGCAGCACATTCGTCGCGGCGATGTCGTGGCGCAGCAGCCCCTGGATGATCGAGTCTCGGTCGTCGCGGCCGAAGCGCTCCGACAGGCGGACCGCGAAATGCGACCAGCGCACCTTTCCATCGGCGCACGGCTCCGGAAGGACGAGGTCGGGATGCATCGCGAGGCGCCGGATGTAGGCGTGGAATACATCGTCGAGCCGCTCGCAGGTCGACTCGAACGAGCGCAGCCGGACATCGGCGAGACCGGCCTGCATGGGCGTGAGCCGCGAGTCGAGGCCGACGCGCTCGACCGCGCGCACGCCGCCGATGCGCTCCCAGTCGGTGCGGGGCTCGGGCCGTCCGAGGTTGCGGATGACACGGAGCGTGTTCGCGAGGAGATCGTCGTTGGTCACGCAGACGGCGCCGCCCGAGCCGATCGTCGACTCCATCGGCCCAAGCGCGATGACGGCGATGCGGCCGAAGCGGCCGACGGGCTCCCGTCCGATCCGGCCACCGAGTCCGCCGCAGATCACCTCGAGGAGCGGGATCTCGTTGCGCGATGCGAGCGCGGCGAGTTCGTCGAGGCCGGAAGGCTGCCCGTGCGCCGCCACGCCGACGATCAGCCGGGTGGACGGGGTGATCTGCGCTTGCGCGCCGGCGCTGCGAAGGGTGAGCGTGCGAGGGTCGACATCGGCGTAGCGGATGCGCGTGCCCGTGCGGACCACGGCGACGCCGACGGCCGCGGGTGCGAGCGCAGGCATGACGACTTCGCTGTCGGGACCGATGCCGAGCGCCTCGAGCGCGGCCTCGATCGCGCATCCGGTCGATCCGAATCCGATTCCGAAGGGGCGCTCGACGATGTCGGCGACCTTCAGTTCGGCCCGCTCCTCGAGCGCGTGGATCGCGTACTGCGCGGAGGCGAAGCACTCCTGCATGTCGCGCCATTCCTGAGGCGACGGGGGACGGGGGCCAAGCCAGATCGGTTCACTCATCGGATCGTTTCCTTCATCCCTGCGCCCGCTTCGTGGTCATCCGCCGCTCGCGCCCGTTTCGGGCAGCGGAGCGAGGCGTTCGATCGCGATCGACGCCTTGCCGGAGTGTCGCATCCAGAGCCACGCGGCCTGCACGCGGACCGCGAGGCCCACATTGACCGCGCCGCCCGAGACGAGCATCAGTTCATCGAGTTCGGAGGGTTCGAGCTTCTCGGAATGTCGCGCGGCCAGTACCGCGATCTGTCCTTCGCCGAGGCGAGATGCGCTGCCACGGACGGTTCGCGCGACCTCCGCGGCGCTGCGCGAACCGGCGTTGAGGAGCGAGAGCAGCATCGCATCGCGCGTCGGCGTGTCGAGATCCGCGAGCGCGAGCGATTCGCGGAACTGTTCGGGCTCGAGCTCCGCGAGTCGGAAGAGCGCCGCGAGCAGCGTCTCGCTCAGCGCGGGCGGAGTCGGCCCTGGCTCGAGGACGAGGCGCAGGCACTCGCGGCCGAAGGCGAGCTCGGCATCGGTGCCGACACGCTTCGCACCATCGAGCGATGCGCGCAGCATCGCGAGGCGTTCGAGTCCGATCAGCTTCGCGTAGCCTTCGGCATGACGGCCGGCGGAGAGGGCGACGCCGGCATCGGCGATCGTCTCCATCATGGAGTCGCCGTTCCTGAAGAGCGCCCAGGTCTCGGGGGCCGCGGTCGCGCCGCTCGCGATCAGGATCGACGAGTAGCGGAAGAGGTTGCCCTGCGAGCTGTTGGCATGCACCGCGTCGGCGAGCGGGGCGAAGGCCTGCGTCGGCGCGAAGATCAGCAGGTTGCCGATCGCGCGCATCCGCGACTCGGTGGAAAGGTCGGGAAGCGACAGGAGCGATGCGACGAAGGGTCCGGCGCCCTCGAGTTCGTACGCGGCGCAGGTGTCCGCGATCTGCGCGATGGCTGCGGAGCGCGTCGCGACGGGAAGCGCCGCGATCAGGCTGCGGACCTCCGGCTCGAGCACCTGCGCCTCGCGCGCCTCCATGTCGAGCAGGATCGCCAGCGCAAGCCCCGCGACCTCGGGCGTGCGCGACTTCGCGAGCCGCACGAGCATCGGTGTCTCGGGCGTGCCGCCGAGCCGACGGAGTTCACCCGCGAGAAGGGCGCGCTGCGACGAAGGCAGGTCATTCCAGCCGAGCATCGTGCGCACCTGTTCGGCGCTCGCGAGTTGCAGTGAAAGCGTGCCGTTGATGGCCGCCTCCCGGTCGCGCTCGCCCGGGAGGCGCTCGATGCGCGCGAGATCGGTCGTCCCACCGCCATCGAGTTCCGCGAGGCCGAGCACGCCGTCGACGCGCAGCGTCCACGAATCATGCTCGCAGAGCCGCTCGAACAGAGGCCGGAGCGCGGGGTCGCGCAGCGCGCGCAGCCCGAGCATGGCGGAGTGCTGCACGCCTTCGTTGTCGGCGAGCACGAAGTCGCTGAGGACGCGCAGCACGGTCGCTTCGTGGTCGATCCGGTCGTAGTCCGAGGCGCCGCGCGCGGGGGACTCGGCCGGGGGCGCGGGAGCGGTCGATTGCGCGGCCGCCCCCTGAACCGCCATCGCCTTCTCCTCCATCGCCGTCGCCTGCATCGCCGCCAGTGCGAGCATCAGGCCGAGGGATCGAGACGCGACGACAGTGCGCATGCCGCGAGTGTACCCACTCGACGCAGCGGCGAGTCGGGAAACGCGCCCGTGGAACGAGATGCCGGATCACACGCTCGCGTTGCGGCTCGCGCGCAGGACATCGTGGCGGAGCCGGTCGCTCGTCTCGCGGATCGACTCGGTCTCGCCGTCGATCCGGGCATCGGCCTCGATCAGGGCGGCGGTCCGCTTCGCGGCGGTGTGCACCGCCGAGTGCGAGTCGCGTCCGAGGGCGCGCGCGATCTCCGGGAAGCTGTGCGTCGTCAACTCGCGGGCGTGGTGCGCGACGAGACCGCGAGCGGCCACGGTCCGCGGGTGGCGGCCGCTGCCGAGAAGGTCCTCGCGAGAGACGCGCAGGCGCTCGCAGACCTGCTCGACGATCTGGCCGAGCCGCACGGGCGCCGCACCGCTCGAGCGGTGGTTGTCGTCGCCGAGCAGGCGCTCGATCAGGCCGGGACCGATCTGCCCGCGGACTCCGTCGAGTTCGACCATCGCACCGAGCCGGGTGACCGCGCCTTCGATCTCGCGGATCGAGCCGCTGCAGCGCCCCGCGAGGGCATCCTCGGCGGCCTTCGTCAGATCGAGGCCGCGCGCGCGGGCGAGTCGCTGGACGAGCGACGAGCGCGTCTCGCGATCCGGGCGCTCGACCTTCACCACCATTCCGGAGAGGAACCGGCTCACGAGCGACTGGCTGAAGCGCCGGATGTGGCGGGGGTGCTCGTCGGAGACGATCGCGACGCGCGCGCCGGTCAGGTCGATCGCGTCGATCGTGTGGAGGAACTCGGTCTGCGTGGCGTTCTTGTTCGCGAAGAAGTGGACATCGTCGATCGCGAGGAGGTCGACCTTGCGGAGCCGGCGGCGGAACTCCTCGAGGGAGTTGGCGCGCACCGCGGCGATGTACTCGTTGGTGAACTGCTCGGCCGTCACATACTTCACGACCTGCCGCGGGCAGCGCTCGCTCCGCCGGCGGCAAAGGCCCTGGAGGAGGTGGGTCTTGCCCACGCCGCACTCACCGTGGATGAAGAGGATCGAGGGCGCCTCGGCGGCGCCGTCGCCGAGCTGCTGGCTGGCGGCGAAGGCAAGTCTGTTCGACTCGCCGACCACGAACTCCTCGAGCCTGCGCAGGGTGGCGAGCCGGGGGCCTCGCGGCATGGTCTCGCGCCGACGCGCCTGCTCGCCAGCGTGGGGGCTCGCGCCCGCCTCGATCGGCGTGTCGGACGGAAAGGCCGGGGATGCGCCAGAACTCCAGTCCGATCCGCCGTGGGCGGATTCCGCGTGACCGGTTCGTGATGAGGGTGCGGGATCGACCGCGGCGGCTGCCTCGACCGTCACATTCGATCCGTGCGCCTCGCCGAGCACCTCGGCCGCGACGGTTTCAAGCTGGCCGAGGAAGTGCCGCGTGATCCAGTCGCGTGCGTAGGTATTGGCAGCCTGCACCGTCACCGAGCGTTCGTCGACCGAGATGACCGTCCCATGGGAGAACCAGAGGCCGTAGCGGTGCGGCGTGATGAGCTCCTCGAGCCGGGATCGGAAGAGTTCGGAGCGCTTGGTGGCGGTGATGGACTGCATCGGGACGACCTGACCGAGCGGTTGCCGTTGGCGGACAACGGCCGAAGGGCAACCTTCTCACGCCTTTGGCGGCGGAGTTTCTCGGGGTGAAATCTGAAATGGGAGGGAATCCACCGTGACCCTGGGAGGGTTCCGCGACACGCGCTGCGTGCGGGCGCCCGACCGGGTCTCCTCCGCGCGAACAACTCCGCGAAGCCCCGCGTCCCTGCGGGAGGGTGCACTCTAGCGAGGTGGTCGTTTCATGCAAGCCGATCGACCGCACGAGACCGGATGGACTGCGTGAAAACGCATGAAATCAAGCGGTTTGCGCATCGCGGGACATTTCGACCGCCCGCGCTGCGCGGCCTGTGGATAAGTCGCGGAAGACGGGCGCGGCGCGTGCCGACTTGCGGAAACTTTTTACCTGTGCTCCGGTCGGAGGTCCCTTGACAAGCGGGGCGGCTTGTGAACGGAGGCGTCCGATCGCGCGTGTGCATCGCGCGTCCATGCGCTCCCCGCTCGTGTTCGTCAAGCGGGTCGGCTGGCTCCCGCGGAGAGCGAGCGCACCAGGGCGACGCGCGAGGAGACCCGACGGAAACCAAGCGATTCGTAGAGGGCGCGCGCGGGAGCGTTGCGCGCATCGACCGCGAGCGAGACGGCGCCGATGCGCGACCTCGAGCAGCGGTGGAGGCCTTCGACGAGCAGCGCACGCGCGATGCCATGCCCGCGCGCTTCGGGCGCAAGGCCGAGATAGACGAGCTCGGCGGTCGAGTTGTCGGGCGCGGCGTTCAGCATGCAGATGCCCTCGGCAGGTTGCTCGCCTGCGTCGGCGCCGTCGCGCGCGCGTCGTGCGACAAGCCAGTGGCGGGTGCGCGAGCCGACCCCGAAGTGACCGTCGAGGACATCGCCGGTTCGTCTCAGTCCGGCGAGTCCCGGGCAGTCGAGGGTCTCGCGATAGCTCGCCTCGAGCACGGACATGATTTCGCGCCGACGGTCCTCGCCGAGCGCGAGGGGGTCGCTTCCCGAGAGCGCGGCGCTCGTCGATGCGGCTTCGATGCGCCAACCCTCCGGGACCGAGCACGACTCGAGGATTCCCGCGCGGGGAAGATTCCGCTCGAGGTACTCGAGGGTGGCGATGCGCTGGAGCCCGCCCGCTTCGAATGCCTCGATGTCGAGGCCGCGGATCGGCTCGATCAGGGACTGCGCGATGTCGCAGCAGTCGGCGCAACCTTCCGCCGCCGCGGCGACCGCGCGGCCGATCTCGCGGGCCTCGGCCGGCGAGTGTGCGTGGGAGGCAAGCAGCATTGCGGTCCGCCCGAGCGATGGGACCGCGAGCACCGCGAGGCGGTATCTGCCGTGGTCGTCGGCGAGGCACCAGATCCGATCGAGCGGGACCGAGGCCGCCTCGGCCTGTCGCGCGAAGCGGGCCGCCGTCGAGGGACCCGCCGCGAGGAGCGCGGAAATCGCCTCCTCCGCCCGTTCGGGCGCGGCGCGGACGAGTTGGAGGGTGGCGGGGGCTTCGGGCATGGGGGCCGCAGCGTGTCGGGGTGGAGTTCGTGGGATCAAGCCTCGCGGGATCAGGCCTCGCGTCATCGGCACATGTTTCGGAGCAACTTCCGGCGTCGCGGACCTCGCGTCCGTTCATCGCCCCCGGGTTGCGCACGCCGCGGGAACGCGGTTCCATCGGGATTGTGGCGTCCCTCTTCGGCTCCCGTGCGAAGGGACCTTCCGTTTCCGTTACAATCCGCGACCCGTCGGGCGCCCGGAAGCGCGACCGTCGTGATCTGCATCGGCGCGGTGTTCGGCCGCGTCCGTTGGCCTCGTTCCGGCAGCGCATCGTTGCCAACCGCGCCTGACCAGTGAGTTTGGATCCCGTCCCATGAAGCAGTTCAGCCTTCTCAGCCTTCCCCGTCGCGCCAGCCTCGGAGCCCCGCGCCGCGCGTCCCTCGCCTCGGTGTGCCTTGCTCCCGTGGCGGCCTTCGCAATCGTCGCGTCGTTCGCCGGGACGGGCGTCGCCTCGCCCGTGCCCGTCGCCTCGCCCGAGGCACGCGCTCCGATCGCGCTTGGCGCGAAGGACCTCGCGTTCACCCCGACGGAGCTGCGCCTCTACAAGGACCCCGACACCGGCAAGCACTACTGGTACATGACCTACGAGGTCGTCAACAAGACGGGCAAGGAAGTGCGGTTCTCGCCGCGCGTCGAGCTCGTCGTCGACGACGGCGTGGTGCTCTCGCAGGGCGAGGGCGTTCCGAGCGATGTGGTGCAGAAGCTCAAGAAGCACCTCGGCGACGAGTTGCTCGAGGATCACTTCGAGATCCTCGGTGAGGTGCTGCCCGGCAAGGAGAACGCGAAGTCCGGCCTCGTCGTCTTCCGCGCCGAGAGCCTGAGCCCCACGGAGCTCACGGTCATGGTGCAGGGCCTGTCGCGCGATTCGCGCAAGGAGCCCCACCCGAAGACCGGCGAGCCGGTGGTGCTGCGCAAGACGGTCCGACTCGATTATCTGGTCGCAGGGGACCCGCGTCCCCGCGGCGCGACGACCTATCCGATCGTCAATCAGGAGTGGATTTTCCGCTGAGGCTTCTGTATCCTCTCCCGACTCAGCACCTTTTGGAGATTCTGTCGTGGCACACAAGAAGGGTCAGGGCTCAACCAAGAACGGACGCGATTCGAACCCGCAGTTCCGTGGCATCAAGCTCTATGGTGGCGAAACCGCCAAGGCCGGCGCGATCATCGTGCGGCAGTGCGGCACGCGCTGGAAGCCGGGCTACCTCGTGCACCGCGGCAAGGACGACACCCTGATGGCGCTGTCGGCGGGCACGGTCCGCTTCCGCGGCAGCCATGTGGACATCATTCCGTCCGATGCGAGCGTGCCGGCCTACGACGCCGTCGGTTCGGGCCGCTGAGCGCACGCCCGATGCGGCCCGGGAAACCGTGCTGCGTCGTCTGCCTCGCGCCACGCTCCGTCGGCGCCTCGTATGAAAGATCACATGCCGCACGCGAAAGCGTGCGGCTTTCATTCCCGCCCGCGCCTCTTCCGCGTCGTCCACGCTCTCCCGCCCGCCTGCAGGCCTGAACCCGGTCCCTGGAACGCATCCCATGCTTGTCGATGAAGCGATCATCCATGTCAGGAGCGGAAAGGGAGGCAACGGCGTCGCGCTGTTCCGACGCGAGAAGTCGATGCCGAAGGGCGGTCCCGACGGTGGCGATGGCGGTCGCGGGGGTCATGTGATCCTCGTGGGCGACTCGCACCTCGATACGCTCGTCGAGTTCCAGCACCGGCCGCACCTCTTCGCGAAGAACGGCGAGAACGGTTCGGGCAAGAAGTGCCACGGCAGGGATGGCGAGGATCTCCTCGTGAAGGTCCCTCTCGGGACGGTCGTGCGCGACTCGGAGTCAGGCGATCTCGTTGCGGACATCACCGAGGATGGCCAGGAGATCGTCGTGGCGGAGGGCGGCCGCGGCGGCCTCGGCAACGATCACTTCAAGAGCGCGACGCACCAGACTCCGACCGAGTGCACGCCGGGCGGCGAGGCCGTCGAGCGCACGCTGCATCTCGAGCTGAAGCTCATCGCGGACATCGGCTTCGTGGGGTTGCCCAACGCGGGCAAGTCGACGCTGCTGAACGCGACGAGCCGCGCGACGGCGAAGGTCGGCGCGTACCCGTTCACGACCCGCAAGCCGCAGCTCGGTATCGCGGAGCTGCCGGGCGACCGGCGCGTCATCCTCGCGGACATCCC
>JBEAQW010000225.1:0-7581 GCA_041163725.1 Planctomycetota bacterium | reverse complement strand
GCCCCGCTACCCTTCGCCCGTGCTTCAGATCGGTCCGGTCCAACTCGATTCCCCGCTGCTCCTCGCGCCGATCGCAGGGCACACCGATCTCGCGTTCCGGATCCTCTGCCGCGAGCAGGGTGGCGTCGGGTGCGCATACACCGACCTCCTCAACTCGCGCGCGATCCTCAAGGAGACCTCGCGCACGCTCGACCTCGCGCGCACGAACGAGTACGACCAGCCCGCCGGCATGCAGCTCTACGGCAACAGCGACGATCCGCTTCCCGAGGCCGCGGTGTGGGCCGTCGACCACGGTGCGCGCATCATCGACATCAACATGGGATGTCCGGTCGACAAGGTCGCGAAGCAGAACGGCGGAAGTCTGCTTCTCCGCGACTGCGGAAACACGACGCTGCTCGCGAAGCGCATCGTCGACGCCGTGTCGCGCCACACGGGCGGCCGCGTTCCCGTCACCGCGAAGATGCGTCTCGGCTGGGACCCCGAGCACCGCGTCGCGCCGCAGCTCGCGCGCCAGCTCGCCGATGTCGGCATCGCCGCCGTCACCGTCCACGGCCGCTACACCGTGCAGTTCTTCTCGGGTCAAGCCGATTGGCACGCGATCGGCGAGGTCGTCGAAGCCGTCCCCTCGATTCCCGTGATCGGGAACGGCGATGTCACGCGACCCGAGCACGCGCGCGAACTCATGCGAGTCGCCGGCTGCGCGGGCGTGATGATCGGCCGCGGCGCACTCCGCACCCCGTGGATGTTCCGGCAGGCGAAGCAGCATCTCGACACGGGCACCGTCGGCCCGGAGCCCGTGCTCGCCGACAAGCTCGATGTCGTGCTCCGCCACCTCGAGCTCGCGCGGCTCTACGACGGCCCGGCGCGAGCCATGATCCGCATGCGCCAGCACATCTCGTGGTATGGGAAGTCGATGGGCCACATCAAGCCGCTGAAGGAGGCCATCCGCCTCGCCACCGGCTTCGACGAAATCGAATCGGCCCTCCTCTCCGCCCGCGCCGAGTACGCGGATCTCGACTCCACCTCCGCGCCGTTTTCTCGGACACACCGGCTCGATGGTCCCCCGACTCCTCGGTGAATTTCCAAAACCGACTTGCCCCGATCCAACCTCGGAGTAGATTTCTTGCACTTGGGTAGCGTCCTCGCGATGCAGCCCCAGAGGGAATCCCAGCCAGCGGGAACTGGCCGGGAATAGAAGAGGGGAGCCGCAAGGTTCCACGGATTGGGAGGGAGTTCGGAAATGCTGTCTATTTCAAGCAGCCTGCGCATCGCCGCAGCTGTGGCGGCCTGTGCGTTTGTCGCACCGGCCTTCGCAGATGCACCTGCCATGACGCTCACCGTGAGCGCCAACGGCACGGGCGGGGCCTTCGGCAAGAACATCCAGATCGATCCGATCTCGACCAGCGCGGCTGGCGTCGGTACCTACATCGGTTCCGTGACGGGCTCCAACGGCTCGACCGGCATCTGGAACTGCAACTACAACTTCACCGCTGCGAGCGGACTCGACTACGCGTCGCAGACCGGCTCGCTGAGCATCACGAACACCTCGGGTGACGACCTCGCCTTCGCGCTCACGCTGTCGATCCCCGCATCGATCTCGGGCCCGAACAACGGCTTCTACAACGGCAGCGTCTCGGCCGCACTCATCACCTCGGCGATGAACGGCGGCAACGGCTTCATGTCCGCCAACGGCAACGCCCCGCTCTGGGCAGCTTCGTCCGGCGGCTCGCAGGTGGACTCGCTCTTCGACACCTGGTCGACCGTCACCCGCACGACGCCCGGCGTCAGCTTCATCGGATCCCAGTCGTTCGGCGGTTCGCAGCCCTCCATGCCCGGAGGTCCCTTCGGATCGTCGATCGCGATGACCTTCAACTTCGTTCTTTCCGCAGGATCGACCGCTTCGTTCTCGGCGGCCTTCGCCGGCCTCGGAGTCCCCGTGCCCGCCCCTGGCGCGCTCGCGGTTCTCGCCGTCGCCGGCCTCGGCTCCCGCCGACGGCGACGCTGACAGCACAACCGACGAGAGGGCACAGCAGGCTCGATCACCGATCGATACCTGAACGTGGAAACCTGAATCAACTGTGTCCCTTTCCGCCCGCCGCCCGGCACGCCAGACTTCGGTCGACCGTCCGGGCGGCGTCTTTCTATCCACAGGCTCCCCGTGGGGCGAAATCGGATCGGAAACCGCGCAGCGATAGGCGCTTCCGCCCCCCCGATCCCCGTCGACGCGGGCGCAGATACCCGTGACCGCGGGCCAGACCGCGTTGCCGAGCCCCTGCGTACTGCCGAGCCCCCGAGTCTTGGCGAGCCCTCGGGTTTTCCGAGCCCTTGAGTCCCGCGGACCAACCCCGTACCATCTCCCCCCCATGGCATCTCTCGTCTGCAACATCGTCACCCCCACCGAAAGCGTCCTCGAGAGCGAGGCCACCTATGTCGAGTTCCCGGCGTGGGATGGTCAGAAGGGCGTCGCCGGGGGTGCCGCGCCGTTCCTCGTCCGGCTCGGACAGGGACCGCTCCGCGTCGAGAAGGCCAGCGGAGGCACCGACCTCTTCCTGCTCGACGGCGGCTTCGCGCAGATGAACGCCGGCACGCTCACGATCCTCGCGGATGCCGTCACCCCCGCCACCGCACTCAACGCGGCCGAGGCGGAGAAGGAACTCGCGAAGGTCAACAGCGAATCGCTCGCGCAGGGAACGCTCGATGCACGCGATGCAGCCGAGCACCGTCAGCGCCTCGCGTACGCCCGCGTCGCGCTTGCGCGCAGCGGCCGCCGCTGAACGATCGCCGCGCGCCCTGCGCGACGCACACCTCCCCGATCTCCCCGACGCCCGCGTACCGCGGGCTTTCGCCGTTCGTAGGCGCGAAACGCCGCGGCGCAGCGACCGTGCTGTGGTACGCTCGCACGACCTATGACCGAGCATGAAGCGAGCACGGTTGCCGACGAATCGGCCACGGATCAGGCAGCCACGGATCAGGCAGCCACGGATCAGGCAACCACGGATCAGCCATCCACCGATCAGGCGGGCACCGATCAGGCGGCCACGGAAGCCGAGTCGAACCCGGGCGGGAAGCGGCGCGGCCGCAAGTCCACCACCGAGGGCGGCGAGCATCCGTCGCTCTTCGCCATCAACCTCGCCGATCCCGAACTGCCGTGCAGCTCGACCCCGTTCGAACTCCGCGTCGAGGCCTCGATCCTCCTCGCCGACCGACCGATCTCGGAGGCACGCATCGCCGAGGTGCTCGGACTCGTTCCTGCGTCGACCCGCATGCCCGGCAAGGGCGCATCGGCCGGTGACGACTCCGACGCCGGAGACGGCGAGGGAGGTTCCCGCGACTCGTCGGCACTCGCGGCGCGCAGGCGCGAGGCCATCCGCCTCGTCCGCGAAGCGATCGACACGCTCAACCGGCAGTACGCCGAGTCCAACCGCACCTTCCGCATCGAGAGCGTCTCGGGTGGCCGGCAGATGCTCACGATCGCGACCTTCGGTCCCATCCTCTCGCGGATGAAGGGCCAGCGCGCGCAGACCCGTCTGTCGCAGGCCGCGCTCGAGACGCTCGCGATCGTCGCCTACCGGCAGCCGATCCTGCGCGCGCAGCTCGAGGCGATCCGCGGCGTCGCATGCGGCGAGGTGCTGAAGAGCCTCATGGAGCGCCGCCTGGTGAAGATCGTCGGTCGTGCCGAGGAAGTGGGACGCCCGATGCTCTACGGCACGACGCCTGAGTTCCTGCGCGTGTTCGGCATCGCGAACCTGAGCGATCTTCCGCAGGCGAAGGACCTGAAGTAGCGCGCGGGCCCGCCGATTCACTCCGTCGGCAGGCCGTACAGCGCCAGGGCGGCGTTTCGATAGCGCGGGTCCTCGCTCACCTCACGGACGACGAGCGGCGCGATCCACTCCGGCATCTCGAACGACTGTGCTTCGTCGGCGAGCTCGACCTCGACCATCACCAGCGGCAACGCGTCGAACTCGTCGATCTCCCACACGAGTCCGCCGAGCGATGCGCGCCGGCGCACCTTCGACAGTCGCCTTCCCGCGGTGTGCGGCCATGCGGCCGCGAATTCCTCGCGCGTGATCTCGCGCTCGCGCTCGATGCGCACGATGCCGCTGCCGGACTTCACCGTGTGGAAGAAGCGCTCGGCGCCCGACGGCTCCACGATGCGCCGCAGCCGTCCCTCGGGAAAGCCGAGACGCGCGAGTTCGGCTTCATCCCGCGACTCGGGTGCAAGGTAGCCCTGCTCGATACGCCACACCTCGACCGCGACCGACGCGGGAACCGTCGGCGCCGCACGCAGCACCCAGACCCGCTCGATCTCCCGTCCACCACCGGCCATCAGGCCACCGCGCCCCACTGCGCCACGAGGTTCGCGAGCGCATGCTTGAGGTTCACGTTCGCGCGGACCTCGGACTCGAGACGCGAGATCAGCTCGACCCGCTGTGCGGCGAGCGCGAGCGCAAGCGCATCGCCGCGTGCGGCTGCATCCGTCATCGCGCCGCGCAGCCGAGCCGCGAGCGTCAGCAGCAGGTAGCGCGTGCCCTGGCGGTTCGCGGCCTCCTTCGACGCCTTCGGATTCTCCTTCACCACGCGCTCGGCGAAGTCGCCGACGAGCTCCGCCAATCGGTCCGACAGCGCGCCATCGAACCGACCCGACTCGATCATCGCGAACCGGGGAAGCAACTCCTCGCTCCACGCGCGCAGTCCATGCCGGTGCGCGAGTTCCGCCGTTCCCGGCGCGCCATCACTGAACTCGGCGAGCCACGCGCGCGCATCGGCTGGTACCTCGTGCCGATCGAACCACGCGTCCATCGCGGCTGCCTCGAGCGTCCGGAACGCCACGCGCTGGCAGCGGCTGCGGATCGTCGGCAGCAACCGCTCCTCCTGCGTCGTCACCAGGAAGATGTAGGTTCCCGGCGGCGGCTCCTCGAGCGTCTTGAGCAGCGCGTTCTGCCCGTAGGTATCGAGCAGCTCCGCCTCGTCGATGATGAACACCTTGTGATGGCCGAAGTACGCGCCGCGCCACACGGGCGAGTCGAAGCTCTTTCCATCGCCGGTCACGCCGCCGATCATGAGCTCGCGCAGCAGGTCGAGCGGAATGTTCGTCTGCTTGCGGTCGCGCAGCTCCTTGATCGAAGAGTCGTCGGCACGCTCCTTGGAGATCAGGTGCAGGTCGGGATGCGCGCCGACATCGATCAGTTCGGCCGTGCGCGTGTCGCGCGGCGCCTTGAACCGCTCGACATGCGCGGGCGTCGACTCGGCGTCGAGCAGCAGCCGCGCGCACTCCGTCGCCGCGGTCGCCTTCCCGACGCCCGACGGTCCGTGCAGGATCCACGCGTGATGCATGTGCCCGGACCGGATCGCATGCGCGAGCTGCGCGGTGGCGAGTTCCTGTCCGAACAGCACGGGGCCCTCGTGATGCACCGGCCTCGGCCGCGACTCCGGCGGCTGGTCACCGCCACGGGCGCGCGGCGCCTTCGCGGTGGTCGAGGTCGATCGTGCGGCTCGCTTGGCCATGCGCGCATCCTACGGAAGAGCGCCCCGCGCTCACACGCCCGGCACCTCGACAAGCCGGCACGGCTGCGGCTTGGTCTTTCCGTTCGGGTTCCGGGGATCGAGCACGATGAGCACGGGCTCGCCGTTCACGAGCGTCGCGGGGAACTGCCGCATGAGGTCCTCGACCTCGGGTGCGTAGAGGGTCGACCGCGGGTCGTACGCGCGACGGTCGAAGTGCCCGATCGTGACGATGCTGGTCTCGTTGTCGTCGTCGTGGAGGAACCACGCCTCGAGTCCCTTGCGGCGCAACTCCGCGCAGTAGCGCTCGGCCGCCTCGCGCATAGGCCCGTACTCGGTCGCCGCATCACCGACGGTCGACCATGCAGCCACCTGCAGCGAGAAGAGCGGACGGACCTTCGGGAACTGCGCGCGGAGCGTGCGGAGGTCGTGCGGCTTCGGCGGTCCCTGCGATGCGTCGGAGGCGGTCCGCAGCAGCATCGCACCGGCGAACGGCTTCTTCCCGTTCCGCTCGATCGACTTCACGCGCTTGAGTTCGGCCTGGGCACCTGGGTCGCCCACCGACTCGAACCGGCC
The DNA here is from genome assembly GCA_041163725.1 of Planctomycetota bacterium. Taxonomy (GTDB): domain Bacteria; phylum Planctomycetota; class Phycisphaerae; order Phycisphaerales; family SM1A02; genus QWPT01. The sequence goes on along the minus strand of JBEAQW010000225.1, from coordinate 1,503 downwards.
CACCACGAGCGCAGATCCCTGCGACATCCGGCGGACGGCAGCCTCGCGCAGCTCGGGGTACTGGGAGATCAACTGCTGTCGGAACGCAGCCGCCTTCGCGGCGTGGTCGGGGCCGGAGAAGGTCGCGAGGATCACGGACCAGCGGCCGCTGCGCGAACCCGCGGTCGCGCCACTGGTGGACGAGCCCGAACTGGACGCGCCGGAAGCCCGTCCCTGGCCCGCCCCCGCGGACGCGCGCTCGCCGAAGACATCGTCCTTCGGGTCGATCAGGTCGAGCCCGGAGCCGCCCGCCCCGCCGGTCGATGCGACCGACCGCGCCTGCGACTTGCTCGGCGGCTCACCGCACGACGACATCGCGCAGCAGGCGGCGACCACGAGCGCGGCGGGCGCGATCTCAACAATCTGCATGATGTTCACCATGATTCGCATCTCGTGTCTTATACCTGCCTAATAATGGATGGCATGGAAGAGTCGCAGCGGCTCATTTACCGACCGCTCGGAGGCCTCGAAAATTCCTGTGGAAACTCCCACGGGGTTCTCGGCCGCGCGATCTCTCAAGTCCATTTCCTTGCAAGCACTTACGTAAATCGCGTCCGTCGGGCACCTGCTCAAGTTTTTTCCACTGCCTATCCGATGACTGTGTTGGGCAGGATGCAGGTCTCGACATCGCGTGGTTCGAGACTTCAACCCACGGACAAGAACCAGGATGGTTTGGCGTCGTGCGGGAAGAGCGACAGCGAGGGACTCGCCGCGCTCATCTCGTGGAAGTAGCGGAAGGAGTTTGGCACATGCCGGACATCAGCAGCAACATTGGCTCACACATTGGCTCAGCGTTCACTCACGGATTCTCGACCAGCGGCATCTCGGCGCCCGGCGTTCGCCCGGTGACCGAGGTCAGCGATCGTCAGGTGGTCGAGATCGCCAGCCCCGCCGGGCGCTCGACATCGGCCGATCGGGTCGAGGTCTCCGAAGCGGCCCGTTGGCTCGAGGAGATGAACCGTCTCCCCGCGGTTCGCGAGGACAAGGTCGCCGCAGCTCGCGCTGCAATCGCGAACGGCACCCTCGACAGCGACGACAACCTCTCGATCGCTCTCGGGCGGATGATCGACGAGATCGGCTGACGGAGCCTGGCGCCCGCACGGCGCATGCCGCTGCGGTCCCGACACAGGTTCCTACACACCGGTTCCCAGACCGATTCCCAGACCGATTCCCAGACCGATTCCCTTGCCCCGCGCCACTGGCGCGGGGCTTCTCATTTCAAACATGCGCCAGCCGATCGTGGCGCGACCTCCCCATGCCGCGACGGGATCAGGTGCGCTTCCCGTACGATCCGCCCCATGCTCATCCACCGAGTGACCGCGCCGCTGGCGCTTCTTGTCGCAGCCTCGACCTCCGTCGCCCAGGTCGGGCCAGTCAACGGCATGCGACCGAGTGAACCCGCGCGGCACGCCATCGTCGGCGCCACCGTGATCGTCGCGCCGGGACAGACGATCGAGAAGGCGA
>JBEAQW010000224.1:0-14549 GCA_041163725.1 Planctomycetota bacterium | reverse complement strand
GACGGAGGGCGAGTCGCGCGAGCGCGATCTGTGCTGGAGTCCGGACGGCGTGACGCTCTACTTCGTGTCGGATCGCGATGGAAGCGAGTCGATCTACGCCGCGACCGTGCGCGATACGCGCACGGAGGTGCGTGAGCGTGGGCGAAGCGCAGCGAAGCCCGCGGAGGCGAAGGCGGAGGAACCGAAGGCCGAGGAACCCAATGCTGAGGAATCCAAGCCCGAGGAACCCAAGCCCGAGGAACCCAAGACCGAGGAGCCGAAGTCTGAGGAGCCGAAGCCCGAAGCGAAGAAGGACGACGAGAAGAAGGGGGGCGAGAAGAAGAAGGATCCGCGGCTCGACCCCGCGCGCTGGGCGGACGCGATCCAGTTCGATGTGCGCGCCGTGACCAGCGGCCCCGACGACGATCGCCGCCCGGTCGCCTCTCCCGATGGTCGTGCGCTGCTCTTCATGCGCAATCTCGGCGACCTCGCGCGTCTCGATCTCGCGAGCGGCGAGATCACCATGCTGCGCGAGGGCTGGGACGACGACATCGAGTACGTGTTCTCGCCGGACGGGAGCATGATCGCGCTCGCCGAGAGCGATCTCGACTTCAACCGCGACATCTGGCTGCTCGCTGCCGATGGCTCGCGCGAGCCCGTCAACATCACGCGTCACCCTGACAACGACGGGCGGCCGCGCTTCTCCGCCGACGGGAAGATCCTCGCGTTCCTCTCCGAGCGGACCTACGAGGAGAGCGATGCATGGATCGTCATGCTCGATCGCGATCTCGAGGGATACTCGCAGCGCGATCTCGACCAGTACTTCAAGGATGCCGCGGATGCCGCGAAGAAGCGCAAGCCGCTCGAGGCGAAGGCCGCGGGCGACGCGGATGAAGCGAAGTCCGACGCTGCGCCCAAGCCCGCGTTCGATGGGCTCGAACTCGACGATGCGTACCTTCGCGTGCGCCGCGTGACCACGATGCCGGGCAACGAGGGCAACCTCGAGATCGCTCCCGCGGGCGATCGGATCTACTTCACCGGTCGCGAGGGCCGCGACACATCGTTGTACTCGATCAAGTACGACGGTTCCGAGCAGAAGCGGATGGCGTCGGGACTTTCGGTCGCGGGCATCTCGCTCACCGGTGACCGGCTCTTCGGCGTCGGAGGCGGACAGGGTCAGACCGTCGGGACCGGCGGTGATGTCAAGACGATCGACATCTCCGAGACCAACGAGGTCTCGACCGCGCGGCGCAACATGCAGAAGCTCGACGAGATCTCGCGCATCATGGGCCGCAAGTTCTACCTCTCGCCCGCCGAGAAGAAGCTCGACTGGCCCGCGCTCACCGCGCGCCATCGCGACCTCGCGGCGCGCGCGCGCACGAGCGACGACTTCGACTTCGTCGCCAATGTCTTCATCGGACACCTCGATGCATCGCACCTCGGCGTGCGCTCTCCGTCCGAGGGCGGGCGTCGCGGCGGCTCGCCGCTCTCGCAGGGAAGGCTCGGCGTCGAGACCGTCGAGGCCGATGGTGGCCGGCGCGTCGTATCGGTGCTCGCCGATGCACCCGCCGCGCTCTGCAACCCCAGCCTCGAGCCGGGCGACATCGTGACGGCCATCGACTTCAAGGCGGTCGACGCGGCGAAGCCGCTGGAGACGGCGCTCGCCGGCAAGACCGGCCAGGAGGTCTTCGTCTCGTTCACACGCCCGGGCGCCGGCGAGCCCGCGATGCTCGGCGCGATCGTCGTGCCGATGTCCTCCACGGCCGAGCGCGCGCTGCGCTATCAGGCCGAGACGCTCGCCAACCGCGCGAAGGTCGAGGCGCTTTCGGGCGGCCGCATCGGATACATCCATCTGCAGGGCATGGACCAGGCCTCGCTCGACCGCTACGAGCGCGACCTCTACGCCGCCGCGCACGGGCGCGAAGCACTCATCATCGATGTCCGCAACAACGGCGGTGGCTTCACGGCCGACCGGCTGCTCGCATCGATCGATGTCCGCGAGCACGCGTACACGGTTCCGCGCGAGGGCGACCGCGCGCGCAAGGGGAGCTACCCGCAGGACCGACTGTTCATCCAGCGCTACACGATGCCGAAGGCGATGCTCTGCAACGAGAAGAGCTTCTCGAACGCGGAGATCATCTCGCACGCGTTCAAGACGCTCGGGCTCGGTCCGCTCGTCGGGCAGCAGACGGCGGGGGGCGTGATCTCGACGGGCTCCGAGTCGCTGGTCGACGGCACCACGGTCCGCATGCCGTTCCGCGGCTGGTACATCGCCGGCAACGGTCCGAACAAGGACAAGGACATGGAGGAGAACGGCGCGATGCCCGACTTCGTCGTCGCGCAGACGCCCGAGGACGAGGTTCGCGGGCAGGACCTCCAGCTCGCGAAGGCCGTCGAGGAACTCATGAAGAAGCTTCCGAAGAAGTGAGCGCACGGTGGCCGGAGAGAAACTGCAGTTCAGCACCTGGCGCCCGCATCCGTGGCACGGCCTCCCGGTCGGCCCGAAGCCGCCCGACATCGTGCACGCGTTCATCGAGATCACGCCATTCGATGTCGTGAAGTACGAGATCGACAAGTCGTCGGGGTACCTGCGGGTCGACCGGCCGCAGCGATCGAGCTCCGTTCCACCCGCGCTCTACGGATTCATCCCCCGCACCTACTGCGGTCCGCGCGTGTCCGAGCTCTCGCCCGCCACGAACCGTGGCGACGGCGATCCGCTCGATATCTGCGTGCTCACCGAGCGGCCCGTCTCGCGCAGCGAGATCCTGATGGATGCGCGCGTCCTCGGCGGGATCCAGATGATCGACGGCGGCGAGGCCGACGACAAGATCATCGCGGTGCTTCCGAGCGATCCGGTGTACGGACGCGCCGCCGATCTCGAGGATCTGCCGCGCGCGCTCATCGATCGCCTGCTGCACTACTTCTCGACCTACAAGACGATGCCCGGCGAGGAGAACAAGGTCACGATCGCCGGCACCTACAGCGTGACGCATGCCTGGAAGGTCGTCTCGGCGTCGATGCTCGACTACGCGGAACTGCTCACGCGGCCCTAGCGGTGCGCGGCGGCGCTACTCGTCGCCGTCCTCGGACTCGCCGTCCTTCCCGGGGTCGACCTCGGTCTCCTCGTCGCGCAGCCTGCGGCCGTGCTCGGCGAGCGTGTCGTAGATCGACGCGAGGAGTCCGACGAGCGGGAACTTCCCCTGCAGCGGCGTCGGTCCGAGGCGACGCAGCAGCGCGTGCGGCGCGAAGGGCTCGCTCTCGCTCGGCATCTCCTGCACCTGTCGGCCCGGTCGCCAGAACGAGTCGAGGCATCGCTCGAGGGGAAGCGCCTCCGGTGCGGCGTCGACGGTCGGTGGCGTCGAGTGCGCGCGCGCGACGCCGCGCGTGGCGATGGCGCGCGCCTCCTGCAGCCGCTCGAGGAGCCGCTGCCCGTCGAGCCCGCGCAGCGTGAACGCGAGCAGGGGATCTCCCGCGAGCCGCTCGATCAGGAGCGCCGCGACGCACGCGACATGCTTGCACGGAGCGGGAAGGTCGCAGGTGCAGGTGCGCTTGAGCGTGGCTGCATCGACGGGCACGAGGTGCTTGCCGAGCGAGTGGAACGGCTGTTCGACGAGCGGCGGCATCTCGCCTGCGAGGAGCTTCGCCGAGTAGACCGCCTCGCGCGCCATGATCGCGACGACGCGGTCCCAGTCTGCGGGCGACAGCGCCTCGGCGGCGATCCGCACGGTGTAGGGCCGAGGTTGCCGGCCCTGCACGGTCGCCTCGACGCCGGCCGGCGTGATCTGCAGCGACGCGGTCTGGCCCGCGCGCGCGTAGTCGAGCGCCTCGGTCTGCACGGCGGCGTCGATGCCCGCGAGCAGCAGCGCCGACCACGCATCGGCCGGCCACGAGAGCATCTCGATCCCCTCGCGGCGGCGCAGCCGGATTCCGTTCTTCAGTCGGCGCGGCGTATCGGGGCGGCGCATCGGCCTGCCCGGCCCCGTGTTGAAGTTCGAGTTGCGCGCGAACTGCGAGATCGGTCGCGGCGCGCCCGACTGTGTTTCCTCGGGCGTGCTCATTCCTCTTCCTCCAGCGTGTCGCGGCGCAGCGTGAGCAGTTCACGCAGCTGTCCCGTCGAGAGTTCGGTGAGCCACGACTCGCCCGAGCCGATGATCTGCTGCGCAAGCTCGGTCTTCTGCTCGATCATCTGGTCGATGCGCTCCTCGAGCGTGCCCTCGGAGATCATCTTGTGCACATTGACCGTGCGGTGCTGGCCGATGCGGAACGCACGGTCGGTCGCCTGGTTCTCGACGGCGGGATTCCACCAGCGGTCGAAGTGGAACACATGGTTCGCGGCGGTCAGGTTGAGACCGACGCCGCCGGCCTTCAGCGAGAGCACGAAGATCGGACACGACGGATCGTTCGACTGGAAGCGCTCGATGAGCTGCTCGCGCTTCGCCTGCGGCGTACCGCCGTGGAGGAAGAGCGCCTCGGTGTCGAGCTCCTGCCGCAGCATCGCGACGAGCAGGTGGCCCATCTGGCGGTACTGCGTGAAGATCAGCGCGCGGTCGCCCACGGCCACGACCTCCTCCACCATCTCCATGAGTCGCATCGCCTTGCCGGAGCGCGCCGACATGCGCTCCCCCGACTTGACTCCGGAGAGCGACTTCACCTCGAGCTCGGTGCCTTCGCGGAGGAAGTGCGCGGGGTGGTTGCAGATCTGCTTGAGCTTCACGAGCGCGGACAGCACGAGGCCGCGGCGCTTGATGCCCTCGGAGTTGTCGACCCGGTGGAGCATGTCGTTCACGACCGAGTCGTAGAGCTGCGCCTGCTCGGATGTGAGCGGCACATTCTGACGCGTCTCGACGAGCGGCGGCAGGTCGCTGATGACGGTGGGATCGGTCTTGAGTCGCCGCAGCACGAAGGGTCGCACGAGGTTCTTCAGGCGCTCGGCCTGACGGCGGTCCTTGTGCCGTTCGATCGGCGCCGCGAAGCGCCGGCGGAACTCGCCCTGCGAGCCGAGGTACCCGGGCGTGCAGAACTCGAGGATCGACCAGAGCTCGCTCAGGCGGTTCTCGACGGGCGTACCCGTGAGGGCGATGCGGTGGCTCGTGCGCAGCGCGCGGATCGACGCGGTCTGCTTGGTCGGCGGATTCTTGATGTGCTGCGCCTCGTCGAGCACGATGCGGCGCCAGTGCACGCGCTCGAGGCTCTCGCGGTCGCGCACGACGAGCGCGTAGGTCGTGACCACGATGTCGGCGGACAGCGCCGTCTCGACGAACTTCTCGCCGGTCGGCCGCTCGAGTCCGTGGTGGATGTGCACCACCAGTTCGGGCGCGAAGCGGTGGAGCTCGCGGTTCCAGTTGCCGACGACCGACATCGGGCACACGAGGAGCGTCGGTCCGACGACCCGACCGTTCGCCTTCTCACGCTCGTGCTGGAGCAGCGCGATGAGCTGCACGGTCTTGCCGAGACCCATGTCGTCGGCGAGGCAGCCACCGAGTCCGAAGCGGTCGAGGAACGCCAGCCACGAGAGACCCTGCTGCTGGTAGGGGCGCAGCGTTCCCTGGAAGCGCTCGGGCTGGTCGACGCGGATGAACTTCTCGTCGCCGGTGAAGCCGAGCAGTTCGCTGACCCAGCCCTGCGCGTCGAGTCCGAGGATCGGCAGGCCGGTCTCGGGGCCATCGAGTCCGTTGCCGAGGCGGATCGCCTGCATCACGGTCATCTGGCCGCCGGGGTGCTCCTTGAGGAATCGCACCGCGCCGTGCAGGTCGTCGGGGCGGATCTCGACCCACTGGCCGTTCACGCGCAGAAGCGGCGAGCCCTGCGCGGCAAGACGCTGGAACGCCTCGATCGACAACGACTGATCCCCGAGCGCGATCTGCCACGAGTAGTTGACGAGGCTGTGCAGGCCGAGATGGCTGCCTTCGCCGTCGGCGCCCGTGCCGCCACCCGACGGAAGCGGCGCGCCGCCCGAGTCGATGAGGAGCCGCGCACCGAGACGGCTCGCGGGCTGGCCCCACCAGCCGGGCGCGAGCACGACGAAGCCCGACTCCATCAGGATCGGACGGAAGTCGCGCAGGAACGCGTATGCCTCGGTCGTGGAGAGGCGCAGCTCGCACGGCGCCGCATCCTCGAGCGCCTTCTCGACGCGCGGCCAGATGCGCGAGGCGCGCGCGAGTTCGGCGAGCAGCACATCACCCGCGGGCTCGCCTTCGCCGCCGAAGCGCGCGAGCAGTCCCTTGAGCCCGTCCTTGCCCTGCGCCCAGATCTGCTCGGCGTCGATGACGACCGGCGGGTCGTCGTTCGTGATGAGCTTGAAGGCGATCGTCCACTCGGCGTTGCGGCCGACCTCGTCGTTGGCGTCGAAGGTCGTGGGATCGGGTTCGTTGAGTTCGAACGCGAGGCGTACGAAGCGCGACTCGCTCGCCGCATCGAGCGACGAGAGCCACTGCCGCGCGCCGCGCATCAGGTGCGTGTCGGAGCTGCGGACTCCCTCGACGGTGTCCGACTTCCCGAGCAGGCCCGTGAGCCACGCGACATGCGGGTCGATCGTCGGGTCGCGACCGTCGATCGCGTCGACATAGCTCTCGAGCTCGAGCGCACGGCGCGCCTCGGCGTCGACGAAGCCGAGCAGGGCGGCCTCGATGATCGCCCACGGCTGCGAGCGGAACTCGTCGTCGACGCAGCGCGCGCTCGCGGGAATCGCGGCGAGCAGCGCGTTGAGGCGCTCGGCGGGCGCGCCATCGGCGAGCCACGGTTGCCAGACGGCGCGGAAGCGGCCGGTCTTCTCCTGGATGAGCGACGGCACGATGCGCTGGTCGGCGATCAGGTCGGCCGCGAGCGCGGCGACCTCGCGCCAGAAGCGGAGGTCGTGACCGGCGTACAGACCGGCCGCGAGGGGACGGTCGTCCTCGCCGGGGGCGAGCAGGAACTTGAGCGCGGCGGGCGACTCGACGGCAAGGGCGGGAACCTCGACCGAACTCAGGTGGGCGATCGTGTCGTCGGACACGCCGAGCGCGTTCGCGAACCGGTCGCTCGGAAGCGGCGTGGTTCCGAGCAGCGTCGTGGTCGCCGGCAGGTGCATGCGGATCGGCTCCGCGCAGTCGACGAGGTCGTCCCCCGCGAGCAGACCGCTTGACACCAGCGCGCCTCGGAGACGGGCGGGATCGCAGGCGAAGGAGTGGGTCGTGCCTGTCGCGGTGGCGGTCGGTGCCGCGGTGCCGTCGGGTTCCGCATGGGCCGACGACGAGCCACCCTTCAGGATCTCGAGGGCGCGACCGACGAGGGAGTCATCCTCCGCCCAGAGATGGAGTCGGTCGCGGGTCCAGACGGCATGAAGTACGAGCATGGGCGGCAACAGTCGCTTGGGGGCACGAACAACTCGCACGCCGCGGAGATCCGCGACTGATTGCGCTGGGATTCGAACCCAGGACCTACGGCTTAAAAGGCCGCTGCTCTACCGACTGAGCTACGCAATCGCGAAGGGGGAACAGTGTAGCGGACACAGGCGAAAACCGTCCCTTCGCCGTCGAGATCGGTGCATTCGGTGGAACGCGCGACCTTTCGCAATCCCGGCAAGTCGGCTCAACATCGCCCAGTTCGCCGCCGATAGGCCCCGATGCGGGACCGCCCGCAGGAGCCCCTCCATGCCAGAATCGACTTCCAACGCTTCCGCCGACCGCCGTACGCCGTCCGTCTCCCGGACCGCTCCGGCTCTGGCGATCGCCGCCATGCTCTCGCTGCTCCCAAGCGTGGGTTGCGTGACTCCCGGTTCGACCGTTCCTGCGCGGAAGTCTGTATCGGCTTCCGCGACGCCGGCTGAAACAGCGTCCGCGGCCGCGCCGAGCGGCGGCGCCGAGGCGAACACGACATGGGACGACGAGGTCTCCCTGGCGAGCGGCGGCGGCTGGGACACGATCCCCCTGACGCGGCGCGCCCGTTCGGCGTCATTTGCTGCGGATGCAGGAGGACTGGACGGCGGGCTGAGCGATGGCGGTGGCAATCTCGCGCAGGTGAGCTTCGCCACGGAGGGTGGCGACTACGCCCCCGACATCGACCGCACGGGCAGCTTCATGGTCTACGCGTCGACGCAGCACCGGCCGACCTTCGACATCTACCGCAAGTCGGTCGATGGGCGCACGGTCACGCAGCTGACGACCGATCCGAGCGACGACCTCATGCCCGCGCTCGCGCCCGATGGATCGCGCATCGCGTTCGCATCGAACCGCAACGGCAACTGGGACATCTACATCATGCCGATCGGCGGCGGTGCGCCCACGCAGATCACCTCCGACTCGGACGACGAGGTGCAGCCGACCTGGGCACCCGACGGCCGCCGCATCGCGTTCTCGCGCAAGAACGGCCGCACGAACACCTGGGAGATCTGGGTGGTCGACACGACGAACCCCGGACTCCGCTCGTATGTCTGCGAGGGCTTCCTTCCGCGATGGTCACCCGAGGAGCGCCGCGATGTGCTGCTCTTCCAGCGCGCGCGCCAGCGCGGATCGCGCCTGTACGGCATCTGGACGATCGAACTCGTCCGCGGCGAGGGCCTCAGCCCGACCGAGATCGTCAGCGCACGCAACGCAGCCGTGCTGCAGCCGGGCTGGTCGCCCGACGGCAGCAAGATCGTGTTCACCTCGGTCGTGAATCCCGGCGGTGATTCCGAGTGGCCCGAGCAGTCGGACATCTGGATCATCAACGCCGATGGCACGCGGCGGATGGGCCTCACGAACGGCCGCTTCCGCAACATGCAGCCGACCTGGGGCGCCGATGGGCGCGTCTACTTCGTCTCGAACCGTGGCGGCATCGAGAACATCTGGTCGATGGCCGCCGACGGTGGCCAGGAGGCCGCGGGATCGGTGGAGTTCGCCGCCGAAACGCGTCGGAAGAACGAGGCGTTCGACGCGAACGGCGCCGTCGCTCCGTCGAACAACGCCGCGGCGCGCATGCCCGCGAACGCGTCGGCCAACGGCACGCCCGACCTGCTGCGCTCGTCGTCCGCCGACGAGTGATCCGGCACCGCGCGGCGTACGGATCGTGCGCGACCGCCGCTTGCCTCAATAGGCACGGCGTTTGCGACCGATATCCCCATCATGGGACGGTTCACGCTCGCTCGACTCTCACTCCTCGCACTCGCTGCGGTCGCTCCGCTCGTCGGTTGCCAGCCCGGGCTCACCCAGCCCGTCGTGCTCAAGGCCCCGTACTCGGTCGAGCGAGCCTGGGCGGTCGTTCCGTTCGCCAATGAATCGGGCGTGACCGGCGTTGACGGCGCCGACATCGCCGATCGCTTCGTCTCCGAGATCGAGCAGGTCGATGGTCTCCGCTGCCTGCCGCTCAATCGCACGCTCGCGGCGATGAAGTCGCTGGGAATGACGGGCGTGCGCGATCTCCAGCAGGCGTCGACGCTGATCCGCACGCTCCAGGTCGACGGACTCGTGCTCGGGACGGTCACGGAGTGGGATGCCTACAAGCCGTTGCGCTTCGCCGCGGCTGTCGAGGTGATCGCGGCGTCGGAAGGCGCCGACCGGCGGCCGCTCGACTTGAAGGAGCTCACGATGCCGACCGCCGAGGGTTCCGGCGGCGCGGCGGCCGTGAAGTTCGACGCCGAGGTCTCGCAGGCGTCGCGCGTGTTCGACGCGCGCAACCACGAGACGCTTGCCGATCTCGAGCGATATGCGCGCGGTCGATTCGATCCGAAGTCGCCGCTCGGGGTACAGGCCTACGAGACCCGGATGGAGCTCTTCACGCGGTATGGCGCCTTCGCGCTGACCCGTGATCTGCTCGAGCAGGAGGCGGCGCGCCTCGGGGCGGCCCTCCCCGGAGGGCGGGCCGAGCGCCCGCAGACAAACTAGAGCATAAATCCCTGTAAGGAATGAACCTACGGTCGCGCGGCCCGTAAGGGTCCGAGAGGATTTGGAGTGGGTCCGCGGAAAAATAGGTGAACCAATACCGCGATCGGGCCGATAGCCAATACGCACCGCGAAGGCGGTGACGCAGGGAGTCGGGCGCATGAGGCGCCTAGCCGGATGAGCGTGGGAATTCGTCCGATGTCGGACACCTACGGAAGGATCGGAGATCTGCAGGTCGAGCCAAGTCGAGCAAAGTGGGCGCGTGCCGCGCCAGATCGAGATGACGCCATGAACGAGAACCTTCCCATCGTCGAGCGCTTCCTGTCGTACCTGATCGATGAGCGTGCATTCAGCCCGTACACCTCGCGCTGCTATGGGCTCGATCTACGCCAGTTCGTCGAGTTCCTCGAGGGTGATCTGAAGATTCGCGTCGACATGAAGGCCGAGGAGGCCGCCGTCGACGCCGCCACGGCGAAGAAGCCGATGCCGAACTCGATCACCGCCGCGATCCTCGGCTGCGATGTCGAGCGCATCCGCGGCTTCCTCGCGAAGCTCTCCGAGCAGAACTACTCGCCCGCCACCATGGCGCGCAAGATCGCCACGCTCCGCAGCTTCCACAAGTGGCTCGAGAAGCGCGGCTTCACCGCCACCAACCCGATGACGCTGATCCGCACGCCCAAGCAGGCGCGCCGGCTTCCCAAGGCGATCACGGTGGACGAGGTCGAGCGCCTTCTCTCGGCGCCGGACGATGCCGACCTGCTCGGCGCGCGCGACCGCGCGATCCTCGAGACGCTGTACTCGACCGGTATCCGCGTGAGCGAGGTCGTCGCGATCAACCGCGGCGATCTGAACGAGGCGAACGAGTGCATCGTGATCCGTGGAAAGGGCCGCCGCGAGCGCCTGGTTCCGCTGGGTGCGCATGCGCTCAAGAGCCTGCGGCACTACCTGGATATGCTCGATGCGGAGATGCGCGCGGCCGGACTCGTGTCGAGCCCCGATTCGCCGCTCTTCGTGAACAAGCACGGTTCCCGCCTCTCGAGCCGCTCGGTGCGCCGAAAGGTCGCCAAGTATCTCGTGAAGGTCGGCCTCGATCCCGACATCAGCCCGCACACGATCCGCCACAGCTTCGCGACGCACCTGCTGAACAACGGTGCGGATCTGCGCGCGGTGCAGGAGCTGCTCGGCCACCAGTCGCTCTCTTCGACGCAGGTGTACACGCACCTCGCGAGCGACAAGATGCGCGCCGACTACGACAAGGCGCATCCGCGCGCCGAGGCGAGCTGAGCGTCGCATCGTCGGTACACCATGTCATCACGCGAGGCCCCGCAATGCGCGGGGCCTCGTTCTCTTTCGGCCTTGCGTTCCTCGGCTTCTTCACCTGGCGCCGGCGCTGCGGCGCCACGGCCATGCGAAGCGTTCCTCGCGCTCGGCGCACTCGTCGCGTCGCAGCGTGAACCGCACGGTGTCGCGCACGACTTCGGGTTCATACACGCCTTCCGCGCCGCCGCATGGCGAGCCGCGCTCGTCGATGATCGCGATGGCCGTGCCGCGATCGCTCCAGCGGCCCTCGACGGCGATCGCGGGCATCGTGCCCCGCGCGGTGCGTTCGAGCCGGTACGAGCCGTCGTCGGCGAAGGTGGCCACCGATCCGTCGAGTTCGCTCGTCCACGCACCGACGACCGACCGCACGCCGAGTCGCTCGACCTCGCGCGCGCTGGGAGTCGAACTGCACGCCGACGCAAGGGGCGCGGCGGCGACGAGAAGCAGGGTGGCGATGCGGCTGGAGACCATGGCTTTCTCAGGCGAGGCGATTGACGCGGCGTGCGATCTCCTCGACGCGCGCAAGGCGTACGCCGAGCTCCGTGTTCGTCGGCGCGACGACCTCGATATGCGCGACCTTTCGGCCCGGACGCGGCGCCTTTCCATAGAGCTCGAGGCTTGCGCCGGGGATGGCGAGCACCTCGGCGGTGTCGGGCAGGCCGCCGATCAGGTTCACCATCGCCGCAGGCTCGGGTGCGCCCGTGTCGCCGAGCGGTAGGCCTGCGACCGCGCGCACATGGTTCTCGAACTGGCTCGTGCGTGCGCCGCGGATCGTCCAGTGGCCGGAGTTGTGGACGCGAGGCGCGATCTCGTTGGCGACCAGTGCGCCGTCGGCGAGGAACATCTCGAGCGCGAGGGTGCCGACATGGTCGAGCCCCGCGAGCACGGCGCGCGCGTGCGCGGCGGCGCGTTCCGCGAGCCCTTCAGGAAGCGTCGCAGGCGCGACGGAGCGGAAGAGGATGCCCTGCGTGTGCAGGTTCTCGACGACCGGATACACCGCGACCGATCCGTCGGTCGCGCGCGTGGCGACCACCGACACCTCGCGGTCGAACGGCACGAACGCCTCGTAGATGCAAGGCGCGCGACCGAGCGCGTTCCATGCGGGCGCGAGTTCGTCCGCGCTGCGGATGACACGCTGGCCCTTGCCGTCGTAGCCGAGCGAGCGGGTCTTGAGTACGCCGTGCCCACCGACGGTCGCGAGCGCGAGGTCGAGGTCGGCGTCGCTCGCGATCGGCGCGAACGGCTGCACGGGAACGCCCGCGTCGCGCAGGAACTCCTTCTCGCGGATCCGGTCGCAGGTCCGCTCGAGCGACCGCACGCCGGGCCGCACGGGCCGGAGCGATGCGAGGAACGCGAGACTCTGCGCGGGCACATTCTCGAACTCGAAGGTGACCACATCGACGCTCTCCGCGAAGCGCGCGAGCGCATCGCGGTCGTCCCAGGCCGCGCGGACATGCCGGCCTGCGATGCCTGCGGGTGCGTCGGCGGCGGGGTCGTAGAAGGAGCACTCGATTCCAAGCGGGATCGCCGCGAGCCCGAGCATCCGCCCGAGCTGGCCGCCGCCGAGCACGCCGATGCGCGTCGCGGGGCTCACGCTTGCGGCGCTCCGGGGATCGCTCCGGGCACGACACCCGGAATCGGGTTCGCGAGCACATCGGCCGTCTGCTTCGCGCGGAACGCGGCGAGCCGCGTCGCGATCGCCGCATCGCCGAGCGACAGGATCGAGGCCGCGAGCAGGGCGGCGTTGACCGCGCCGGCGCGACCGATCGCGAGCGTTCCGACCGGGATGCCTGCGGGCATCTGCACGATCGAGAGCAGGCTGTCGACGCCCTTCAGCGTCTTCGACTCGACGGGGACGCCCAGCACCGGCAGATCGGTCTTGGACGCGCACATGCCGGGAAGATGGGCCGCGCCTCCGGCACCGGCGATGATCACGCGGAGACCGCGCGCACGCGCCTCGCCCGCGTACTGGAACAGCAGGTCGGGCGTACGGTGCGCGGAGACCACGCGGCACTCGTGCGCGATTCCGAGCGACTCGAGCGTCGTGGCCGCGTGCTGCATGGTCTCCCAGTCGGACTGCGATCCCATGATGATCCCGACCGCGATCGAGGCATCGTTGCTCATGGCGCGATGGTACGGTCACTCGGGCGGCCCGTGTGATGCGCGCGGCGCATCGCGGCCGCCGTCGACTCCTGAAGCGATGTTCTTGCTGCTACCATCGGCCTTCCGCCCGCGTCGAATGGCACGGGAGGTGCCGTCGAGCCGTTCGAAGGCACCCCCGGCACGGGTCTCGACGCGGTCGGCGACCCGCAACGCCCAACCCATCGGTACCCCATGAGCGCGATCCGCCTGAACGGCCAGTATGTCCTCCTTCGCGATGTCGAGAAGAAGGACTTCATGACCTTCACCCAGCAGTGCCTTCCCAGGATCACCTGGGACGAGCCGATTCCGCAGACCGCGGCGAACCTGCTCGCTTCGCTGCTGGCGGAGGGGAAGTCGCAGACCGATCCGCTCGTGCAGGCGGGGTTCCAGATCTGCGCCTCTCTGGGCATCAAGAACATGTGGACCGACGGGGCGGTCGCCAGCGTCACCGAGGATGTCCCGACCGACGCGTCGCAGGGGCTCGAGACCGCGTTCGGATTCGCCGCGATCGAATCGGGCGTGGCGCTCGCCGCCGCGATGAGCAACGCCTTCCGCCGCACCATCCGCATCAACGAGGCGGAGCATCGCGTGATCCGTCAGCCCAAGGAGGTGCTGGTGCAGGTTGCGCAGGCGGTCGGCAACATGAAGACGGTGAACGAGCCCGTGTTCATCACGGCGGGACGCGCGCTCGGCGGCCGCATGAAGGAGGGCTTCGGGATCGATGATCCGCACACGATGTCGCTCCTCTGCATGCTGTCGGACTTCGGTGCGACGGCGATCAAGCTCGATCTCGAGAAGGGACATCTCGGATTCGCGCCGTTCAGCGCGGCGAACGCGATGGCGAGCGCGATCCTGCAGGGACTCGACGCCGCCAAGGTGCAGGAGGTCCGCGGTACGATCGATCGCATCAACGAGCAGTTCCGCAAGGTGAGCGGTCAGCAGCAGCAGCAGGGCGCAGCGGGTGGTCAGCAGCAGCAGATCACCGTTCCGCGCGTCATGGGTACGCGCCGCCGCCGCTGACCGCGGCGCGCGTGGAAACGGAGTTCCGATGGCAACGATGGTCCGGTTTCGAAGCGGAGTGGCGGCGGTCGCCGGTGCGGTCGCGCTCTGCGCCTCGCGTGCCAGCCTCGCCGGCGCGCGCGTCTGGGATTCGCGGGACCTCTGGGCGACTCCGCCCGGCGGCTCGGCGAGCGATGCAGGCGGGCGGCTCGACGCGGCCTTCTCGCAGTTCGCCGACTGGCCCGCGTATGTCGAGATCGCGATCGCCGCGGCGCT
>JBEAQW010000223.1:0-2586 GCA_041163725.1 Planctomycetota bacterium | reverse complement strand
GAGGCGGGTGCGCTCGAGGAGCTTCTCCTGGGACGCGACGCGGCGAAGTTCGGTCCCGCGATGAAGGAGCTCGCCGCGGGCTGCAAGGCGTGCCATGTGAAGTGGCGAGATTGACGGTGGTTGTGACGCGCGCGGGCGACGGTGAGCCGAGGCGAAGGTGTCGCGGGCGCATCCGAACGCAGAGTTCGGTCGGCTCTGGGCAGTCGAGCGGGGCGGTTCGGAAATCTGGGCAGTTCGCCCGCGGTATAGTCGCGCTCGGGCGTTGACTCGTCGCCGAGCACCCGAGCGCGGTACGCGTCGATCGAGAAGCAGCGAGGGAAGAGAGGCAACGGAGTCCTATGGTGGAACCTGGCATCGGAGTCGGTGTGATGGACGGGGCGCGGTCGGCGTCGGCAGGAGGTTCGACCTCGTTGCAGAGGACGACCTCGTTGGTGAGGAAGGCCTCGTCAGCGGGGAAGACCTCGTGAGCGAGGAAGACCTCGTGAACTCCGTTGTCCAGCGCGCCGCCATCCCACGCGCCGTGCGTCTCCTCGACTGCAGTCGTCCGCTGTCTGAAGCGCTCTGCGAGATCCTCGTCACTGGTCGCGAGGGCCCGTCCGGTTCGGAGCCGTTCGACTTCGCGCGCACGATGGTGCTCGTTCCCGGTGGTCGGCTCGGGCAGGCGATCGAGCGGCGGCTGATCGCGCGCGCGCGCGCAGCGGGCCAGCCGCTCCTCGCGCCCACGGTCGTCACGCCGCTCATGCTCGGGAGCCGATTCGTCGTTCCCGAGCGTCCGGTGCTTTCGTCGCTTTCGGCGCGGCTCTCGTGGAGGGCGGCGCTCGAACGCGTGCAGCGCGACGATGCCGCACTCGCGGCCGATGTCGCGCGCATCTTCCAGGCCGATCCCGAACTGCCCGCGTCGACGCGCGCACGGCTCGCCGACCGGCTCCACCGTCTCTCATCCGATGTCGCGTCGGCGATGCACTCGTTTGCCTCGCTCGCCCGACACCCGGAGGTGCTCGCTCAGGCAACCGTTGCCGAACGCATCGCGGTACTTGGTCAGGTCGAACGGGTGCGCGAGGTGCTTCTCGACCAAGCGGAGGTCGCCGATCGCGACGGTGCGCTTCGCGATGCGGTGCAGGCGGGCAGGATCGACGCCGGCTCGGTCGATCGAGTCGTCGTGCTGCTTGCCGATCCGGAGCCGGTGCAGCGCATGCTGCTCGCTCGGCTCGGTGAATCGGGCGTACGGGTCGAGGTCTGCGTTCACACCGATGCCTCGCTCGACCGCGACGGATTCCCGCTCCTCGACGCCTGGGAGTCGCGTGGATTCGGCATCGATCGCATCCCCGCCGATGCGATCGAGGTCGCCGAGGGTCCGACCGACGCGGCCGATGCCGTCATCGCCGCCCTACGGTCGCTTCCATCGCCGCGGCTGTCCGATGAGATCGCGGTGATGGCACCCGACGACGAAACGCGCCGCTCGATCGAGCGGGCCGTGGTCGCGGCGGACTCGCGCGTTGCGGGCGCGGCGCGGCGCGCCTTCGCCGCCACGCGCATGGGAACGCTGCTGGCGTCGCTGTCGGAGCTCGTCGACACGGCGAATGCCGAGTCGCTCGCCGGGTTCGTGCGACATCCCGATGTCGCACGGTGGCTCACCGATCGCGGCATCCGCGGCGCCGCCGATGCGGTGTCGGAGTATCGCGCCGAGACCCTCGCGGGCTCGTGGAGGGATGCGGTCGTCGATCGCGGCGGTGATCGCGGCAACAGGCGCTTCGAGGCGATCGCGCGCACATTCGGCGCCGTGCAGGCGGCCGTGTTCGAACTGACGAAGCCGCTCGAGGCCGAGCGCCCGGCGACGGAGTGGGGGCCCGCGCTCCGCGACGCTGTGCGGCAGGTCGTCGGCGAGGATCGGAGCGGTGCGTTCGAGGGTGAGCGCGCGGCGACGATCCACTCGCTCGATCGCGCCCTCGGTGCGCTCGCGGCGACTCCCGCGGCATGCGCGGTGCCGCTTGGCTGCGCCGAGGCGATCGCGCTTGTTCTCGGCGAGGCGTCGCGTCGTGCGATCCGTGCCAACGCGGGCGGTACAAGCGCGGGCGATGACGGTCGCGCCGGCGGACTCTCGCTGATCGGATGGCTCGACGCCGGCATGGCCGATGAGCGTCACCTGATCCTGGCGGGTTTCGCGGATGGCGCCGTGCCCGAAGGAGCCGTGACCGACGCCGTGCTGCCCGACGACATCCGCCGCGTGCTGGGTATGGCATCGGGCCTCCGTCGCGCGGCTCGCGACTGTTGGATTCTCGACGGCGTGGTGCAGCGCGCGCGTGCGCGCGTCGGGGCCTCGCTGCGCTTCGTTGTTCCGCGGCGCACGGCCGAGGGCGACCCGCTGCGCCCGTCGCGCTTCCTGCTCCGCACCGATGTCGGCGACCTTCCCGCGCGGGCATCGCTCCTCTTCAGCGAGCATGGCGACGGCACCATCCGCGCGACCGCAGTCGGTTCGCCCACTCCCGTCGCCTTCCCACGCACGCCGCCTGTCGCAGTGCGCACGATTCGGTCGGTTCGTGTCACCGCGTTCAAGACCTTCATCCAGTGCCCGTATCTCTTCCAGCT
>JBEAQW010000222.1:0-12947 GCA_041163725.1 Planctomycetota bacterium | reverse complement strand
TCGTGCCTGCGATCAGCATGTGCGGCATCTTGGCGAGGTCGAGCACGAGCGGATCGCCCGCGGAGTCCTTGCCGAGGAACATCGGGAGCGCCATGCCCGCGGCTTCGCCGCCCGACATGAGTTCCTTGAGGCGCACCATCTCCTTATGCGGGTTCGGCACCTCGATGCCGACGCAGTCGGTTCCCTTCATGTTCGGGATCACGCGGATGTTCTGCGCCTTGAGCGCGCGCGCGACATCCTTCGAGATCGTCTCGAGCCGCGCGACGCGCGTGCCCGCCTCGAGTTCGACGGAGTAGACCGTGACGACGGGGCCGCATTCGATGCCCTTGATCTCGCCGCGCAGTCCGTAGGTCTCGAGCGAGCGCGTGAGCGCGACCGCCTGATCCTGTGCGTGCCGCTCGGCTTCCTCCGCGTAGTTGCCCTCGGGGTTGTCGAGGAGGTCGAGTCCGGGGAACCGGTAGCCCGAGTAGTCGACGGTGCGCGGGATGTCGGTGTCGCGCGCGGTGGCGGCGGGCGAGGTGCGGTTCACACGGACGGGGAGCTTCGAGAGCTGCTCGCGGAGTTCCGCGTCGCTGCGCGGAGCGATGGGCGTGGAGTTGGCCGCGGACTCCTCGTCGTCCTCCGCGTCGTCCTCGCAATCCTCATCGTCATCCTCGTTCTCGTCCTCGCTCGCATCCTCGTACTCGTATTCATACTCATCCTCGACCTCCGCATCGGCGGCGTCGTCCCCGGCTTCATCCTCGGCTTCGTCCTCGAACTCCGCTTCCTCTTCTTCCTCCTCCGCCTCGACCTCAGTGACTGCGGTCGCCTTCGCCGCCGCTCCGCGGCGCGCACGGGCACCGGTCGTCGCGACGGCAGGCCGTGGCGCGAGCGCGCCGATGCGCTCGCGGAGCGATGCGATCGCACCGCTCCAGTCGAACTTCCACACCGGCGAGAGGAACGCCAGCGAGTTCATGATCGCCCCTGGTACGAGGGCGACGATCGTGTCGGCCATCACCACCGCACCCATCGCCATCATGACGAGCAGGATCACCGAGGCGCCGAATCCGAAGTGCTCATGCAGCTCGAGCGCCAGCGACATGGGAATGAGACCCGACTGGTAGCCCGGCACGGGCCCGAGGTGCGGGAACCACTCCTGATGCAGCCCGCCGGCGGCGATCATCAGCACGCAGGCGCCGATGAATCGCACGAACGGATGCGACATCGGACGGCCAGCCGCTCGGAAGCCGAGCAGTGCGCCGAGGAAGCACACCGGAATCCAGACGCCTACGCCGAACACCTCGTAGAGCCGATGCGCGACGGCAGCGCCGACCTTGCCGCACAGGTTCGCGGGAGGATCGTTCGGGATCGCCACTGCGAACGACGGTGGGTCCGCCGCGTCGAAGCTCGCGAGCGAGAGCACCGTGAGCAGCAGCGCGCCGGCGGCGAGCACCCACGCCGCGCGCAGCCATGCCAGCACACCAGGGTTCGAGGAGGTCACATCCGAAGCGGCCCCTGACGCGCGGCGGCGCGCCGGGGTGGTCCGAGCAGTCTTTGCCATGGTCTCGATATCGGCGTTTCCCGCGTGAAAACCGCACTCTCGCTGCGCTCGCGGGGCAATCCGCCGGACCGTCGCCGTGGTAACCTCCCCAGATGCACTTTCAGCTCGTCGACCGGTTCCTTGAGCTCACCGACGATTCCGCGGTCGCGGTCAAGAATGTCACCGCGGCCGAGGAGTACCTGCAGGATCACTTCCCCGGATTCCCCGTCCTTCCGGGCGTGTTCATGGTCGAGGCGCTGACGCAGGCCGCACGCGCGGTGCTCGCGCGCCGCGGACACCCGCGCATGGTGCTCGGCGAGGTGAAGGCGCTCCGCTACGGCAGCTTCGTGCGGCCGGGGGAGACCCTGAAGGTCGAGGTCACCCTCGAGAAGACCCGCGATGACGGCTCGTTCGTCTTCAAGGCGCAAGGCACTGTTCTGAAGGGACTTGCGGAAGAATCTCCCGTCGCGGAGACGGCGGTCGCGGGCCGCCTTATACTGCGCGCCCTTCGCAACTGACGAGCGGGGTGTCGAGCCCCGGGCGGCTGCGTTGAATCCGTGGAAGCGCTCCATGACGGAGCCAGTTGGAGACCGTAATGGCCAAGAGCCGTGCCGAAATCGAAGCCGATGTCCGTGATGTGCTGGTCGATGCCCTGGGCGTCGACGAGGACGATGTTGTCGCGACCGCGACCCTCAAGGGTGATCTCGGAGCCGAGAGCATCGACTACCTCGACATCGTCTTCCGTCTCGAGAAGAAGTTCTCGACGGCGGACAAGCCGTTCAAGATCGCGCAGGGCGAGCTCTTCCCCGAGAACCTGATGACGGATCCGTCGCTCGTCGAGGGCGGCAAGGTCACCGCGAAGGGCATCGCGCTCCTCAAGGAGAAGGTGCCGCATGTGGATGTCAGCGAGTTCGAGGCCGACCCCGAGATCTCGCGGCTCCCGAACTACTTCACGGTGAAGAGCCTGTGCGACTTCGTCGAGCGCAAGCTCGGCGCCTGATCGCGCCGTTGCCGCCGCGCGCATCGAGCGGGCGGCGTTTCCCGACCTGAATCGCGGATCGCGAGGTTTGCCGCATGCGCTGGATGTGGATCGATCGGGTCATCGCGTTCGAGCCGCGGAAGCGGCTTGTCGCGGTGAAGAATGTCTCGCTCGCCGAGGATCACCTGCACCAGCACTTCGGGCCCGAAGGCGCGCTGCCCGCGTGCCCGGTGATGCCGAACTCGCTCATCCTCGAGGGCATGGCGCAGACCGCGGGAATCCTCGTCGGAAGCGTGCACGACTTCCGCGAGAAGGTCGTGCTCGCGAAGGTCGTCTCGGCGGTGATCGAGCGCGACATCAATCCGGGCGAGACGATCCGCTACGACGCGAGCATCGAGCGGCTCGACGACATGGGTGCGAGCACGGTCGGCATCGTCGACCGGTTCAGCTTCGCCGAGAACGCGTGGGCGCCGGTCGGCCGGATCGAGCTGATGTTCAGCCATCTCGACCAGAACCGCGCGGGCGTCGAGTTTCCCGAGGAGAACTTCGTGTTCGGCGAGAACTTCCGAACACTTCTCGAGGGAGCGGGCCTCCGAAAGGCCGGCGTGTCGCGGCCGGCCTGAGTAGGGTGGTGCGTCGCGCCGACCACCACGCTCGAAGGAGAACCGGCATGCCACGACTCGCGATCGTCGAACCGAAGGACGCCACGGGCGAAAGCGCCCGCATCCTGCAGTCCGCCCCCATCAACATCTTCAAGGGACTCGCGGCCCATCCGGGCGTGTTCGAGGCCTTCACCGGCTTCATGCGCGCGTGCGGCGGTGATGGCGCGCTGACCAAGGCGGAGAAGGAGATGGTGATGCTCCTCGTCTCCGAGCGTCGTCACTGCGACTATTGCCTCGCGGCGCATACCAAGATCGCGCTCGGCGCCGGACTCAGCGCGCAGGACGCGCTCGACGCGCGGCAGGGCAGGGCGAACGACGCGCGGCGCCAGGCGCTTCTCGACTTCGCGGGCGCCGTGCTCGCCAAGGATGGCTTCGTCAGCGATGCGGACCTCGACGACTTCCGAGGGGCGGGCTTCGACGACAAGGCGGTGATCGAGGTGGTCGCGGCCATCACGATCATGACCTTCACGAACCTCTACAACCACATCCACGAGACCGAGGTCGACTTCCCGAAGGTTCCCGCGCTCGCGTGACCGTCGATCGCGGCTTCGGGCATCAAGGCTGAAAAAGGGCGCGCGGCCCGTCGATCGCTCGACGGGCCGCGGTCTATGTTCAGCGGACCGGGGTGCTCCTCAGTCACCCCGGCCCACACGGAGTTCAGGAAGCCCTGATCGGGGAGGCATTCCGATGCAGGGCCGATCCATGATCCGAGTCCTCCCGAGTCACTCGGGCGGAATCGAACTGTCGGGGCCGCGGAGTCCCTTACGCGACCGTCGACTCCTACAACATCGGTTTCCCGCGCGGGGAGGCAAGCCTTCGGGTCGGTTCCATGCGACAGGGGCGTCGCTCTGTGCGGTCTGTAGCGGTGGCGAAGGTAGGATGGGCGCGTGGCCCGCCACCTCGCCATCTACACCGGCTCGTTCGACCCGATCTCGTTCGGTCATCTCGACATTCTCCGCCGCAGCCGCGGGCTGTTCGACGAGATCGTGCTTGCGATCGGCCGCAATCCGAACAAGGAGGCGCTGTTCAGCTTCGAGGAGCGCATGGCGCTCGCGAAGTCGCTGGTGGCCGAGTTGATGACGAAGGAGCCGGTCGGTGCGGCGGTGCGCGTCGACCACTACACCGGCCTGACCGTCGACTATGCGCGCTCGGTCGGCGCCTGCGCGATCGTGCGCGGCATCCGCAACATCACGGATCTCGCGAGCGAGTGCCAGCTCGCGATCACGAACCGACAGGTCGCGGGGATCGAGACCGTGTTCATCGTGACCGGCGAGAGCTTTGCGTACACGAGTTCGAGCCTCATCAAGCAGATCGCCGCGCTCGGCGGTTCGCTCGACGCACTGGCCACGCTGGTTCCACCCGAGGTCATCGCCGCACTGCGCGCGAAGCGCGAGGATCCGACGAACCCCATCGGCCGCCTCGCACGCGACGGTCTGGTGGAGTAGGCTCGTCCGCGCGTGCGTCGCGCACCCTGAACCGTATCCAACCATGTCCGCCACGATCCGCGTCATCTCCATCGGCACCCTCGCCGCGAACCCGCTCTGGGGCGAGAAGGGCGCCGTCCGCCCGGCACACGCCACGACCTCGCTGATCGTCTCGGGCAACGCGCGGATCCTCGTCGACCCGTCCTTGCCCGCACAGGCGCTCGTGCCGCGGCTCGTCGAGCGCTCGGGCATCGGCCCCGACGAGATCACGCATGTGTTCCTCACCTGCCTGAATCCCGTGCATCGGCGCGGCATCATGGCCTTCGAGCGCGCGCAGTGGTTCGTGGCCGAGCGCGAACGCGAGGCGATCGGCGTGCAGCTCGTCGCCTCGATGAAGGAGGCCCACGACGCGGGCGACCAGGACCTCGCGAAGACGCTCTCGCACGAGGTGGCGGTGGTGCAGCGCACGACCGCGGCGCCCGACCGACTCGCGCCGGGCGTCGATCTCTTCCCGTTGTACGGGGTGACGCCGGGGCTATCCGGCCTGCTCCTGCCGACCGCGGGCGCGACCACCCTCGTCGCGGGTGACGCGGTCGCCACGGTCGAGCATCTCGACGCAGGCCAGGTGATCAGCCCATGCTTCGATCTCGAGGCCGCACGCGAGAGTTTCTCGGAAGCGGTCGAGATCGCGGACTGGATCGTCTGCGGGCGCGACAACATCGTCCCGAACCAGTCTCGACGCTTCGGCGTGTAGCCCTGGCAGGGGGGTCGGCGGGCGGTCCGAACCCCTATGATGGTGGCCCATGCAGCCGTCGAATCCCGCCGCGGAAGCCGAAGCCAAGCCAAGTGCCGTCGCCTGGGCCGGCCCGGATCCGACCATCGCGCCCGTGACGGTCCGATCCCTGCAGCGCGCCATGCGCGAGCAGCGGACCTTCGCCGCGCTCACCTGCTACGACGCCACGACTGCGCGGTGGCTCCAGCGTGCCGGCGTTCCCGTGCTCCTCGTGGGTGACACGGCCGCCGAGGTGATCCTCGGTCACCCGAACACGCTCCACGCCCCGCTCGACTTCCTCATCACCCTGACCGCGGCCGTGAAGCGCGGGGCGCCCAACTGCATGGTGATGGCGGACATGCCCTTCATGAGCTACCAGGCGTCCGAGGACGAAGCCGTCCGGAACGCGGGGCGCTTCATGACCGAGGGGCACGCCGATGTGGTCAAGCTCGAGGTCGATGCGTCGTTCGCCGGAGTGGTCGGCCGCATGACCAGGGCTGGTATCCCCGTGGTCGCCCACATCGGATCGCGTCCGCAGCATGCGAAGCAGGTCGGTGGATACGCCGCGGCGGGGAAGACCGCCGACGAGGCGCTGCGCATCGTCGCCGACGCCGATGCCATGCTTGCCGCGGGTGCCACGATGCTGCTCGTCGAGGCGACTCCGGTCGAGGTGACCGAGGAGATCGTCCGCCGTTCGCGCGTCCCGGTCATCGGCTGCGGCGCCGGTCCGGTGTGCCACGGCCAGGTGGTCGTGACGCACGACCTTCTCGGGCTCACCGATCGCCAGCCGCCGTTCGCGCTCCCGATCGTCAGCGTGGCGAAGGAGCTGCAGGCGATGGCCGATACATGGAAGTCGCGCGTCCGGACCGGCGCGCTCGGCGAGCATCCGTACGCGCTCAGCGACGAACAGCGGGCCGAGTTCTTCAGACGGATCGGCCGCGCGTAGGCATCCTCGCCGCATCGGCGGATCGGGCGAACCGTTCGATGGGCCGGCTGCGTAGGCTCTCCGCGTCCCGTCGCACAGGCGCCGCCGATCACGGTGCCCGTGAGGAAAGCGATCGGAAGGAATCGACCATGAAGCAGTTCCCGTACTTCGGACCCGGAATCGTCGTCCTCGCCGCCAGTGGCGCGGCGCTCGTGTGCACGCCGCTGATCGTGCGCCGCGCGAACGACGCCGCGGCGACCGAGCGCATCGTGCAGGCCTCCCATGTGCTCGCGCAGGATGCAGTGCTCGATTCCGTGCCGCGTGCGCTCGGCGGTTCCGCTGGCGACGATGCGCTCGCGCAGGAAGGCGCGCGCGATCCGCTCGGCGACGATCTCGCCATCGAAGGGCTGAGTCGGGGAAAGGTGGGTTCGCAGGCGGAAGGATCGATCCGCGAGGCGGTGCATGAGCCGATCCTCGAGCAGATCAACCGCGCCAACCGCGCCATCGCGCGGCTCGTCGAGCCGAGCGTCGTCCATGTCAGCGCGCTGAACACCATGCGCCGCCGCAACTTCTCGTCGGCCTACGCCTCGAGCGGGTCGGGCTGGATCTGGAACGACGACGGCTACATCGTCACCAACGCGCATGTCGTCGATGGCGCCGACCGGCTGCAGGTGCAGCTCTTCGACGGCGAACTCCGCGACGCGGAGCTCGTCGGACTCGATCTGCGCACCGATGTCGCGGTCATCAAGGTCGATGCCGGCGGACTCCATCCGGCGCTCCGCGGCGAGAGTTCCTCGGTCGAGCAGGGCGACATGGTGTACGCGTTCGGCTCGCCCTTCGACTTCCGCTTCTCGATGTCGGCCGGCATCGTCTCCGGTCTCGGCCGCAGCACCGCGCTCGACAACATCGACTACCAGAACTTCATCCAGACCGATGCGGCGATCAACCCCGGCAACTCGGGTGGACCGCTCACCGATGTCCGTGGACGCGTGATCGGCATGAACACCGCGATCGCCACGAATCCCGGCAATTCCGCGGGTCAGGCGCAGTTCGCGGGCATCGGGCTCGCGATCCCGATGTCGATGATCGAGACGACCGTCACGCAGCTGATCGAGACCGGCGAGGTCCGCAAGGGCTTCCTCGGGGTGCGCCTCATCAACCTCGAGGCCGCGCGCGACGGAGGCGCTCCGTACAGCGGCATCGTCGAGCGCTTCAAGGGCGAGGGTGCGATGCTCGGGTTCATCACGCCCGACTCGCCCGCCGAGGCCGCGGGCTTCCGCTCGGGCGATGTCGTGGTGTCGATCGATGGCGAGCGGATCACGAGCGACGCCGCGGTGCGCGCGATCGTGAGTTCACGCCGGCCCGGCGACAAGGTGCGGTTCGATGTGTGGAGGCTCGAGGATGGCGCCGCCGAGGGGACGCGCCTGACCATCGAGGCCACGCTCGCCGAACTCGACGCCAGCGCGAATCTCGCGCCCACGCTGCCGCGCGCGATGCGCTCGGCCGGCCTGCTCGGATTCTCGACCTCGACCGAGGAGCGCGCGCGGAGGCTCGGCGTGCCGTTCCAGCGCGGCGTGCTCGTCGAGGAGGTCGCCGAGGACAGCGAACTCGCCTCGGTCGTCCCCGTCGGCAGCACGATCACGGGCATCTACAACCAGTCGATCGGCAGCGTCGACGAGATGTACACGCGCTTCGCACGCGCGACCGAGGGCATGCGCGGCATGCGGCGCCGTTCCTTCGTCGAGGTGCCGTTCACCATCGTCCGGCCCGATGGCCGCGTGGCGCAGGTGCTCGTCCCGACGCCGCTCTGAGCCGGCTCCGCGTAGGCCGATTCGCTGGAAAAACGCTTCCTTCCAAGGATCGAACGGGTAGCATCACGCCCCCGGAGATCCCGCGATGTCCTCATCGACGCCTGCATCGTCCACCACGCCCGCGAAGTCCGAGCAGCCCGTGCTGCTCGAGGTGAAGAACCTCAGGACCTGGTTTCCCATCCGTCGTGGCCTTCTGCAGCGGACGGTCGGCCATGTGAAGGCGGTCGACGATGTGAGCTTCGTGGTCCGTCGCGGCGAGACGCTCGGACTCGTCGGCGAGTCCGGATGCGGCAAGACGACCGTCGGCCGCACCATCCTCCGGCTGATCCCGCAATCGGGCGGCGAGGTCCGCTTCGACGGGAAGGATGTGTTCGGTGCGGCTGCGCTCGACATGCGGCGGCTCCGCCGCGAGATGCAGATCATCTTCCAGGATCCGGGTGGAAGCCTCAATCCGCGCATGCGCGTCGGCCGCATCATCGGCGAGCCGCTCGAGGTCCACGGCATCACCTCCGGCGAGGACGAGACGCGCACGCGCGTCGAGGAACTGCTGGTGAAGTGCGGGCTGTGGAAGCAGGCGGCGGACCGCTATCCGCACGAGTTCAGCGGCGGCCAGCGCCAGCGCATCGGCATCGCGCGTGCGCTGAGCCTGAATCCGCGGCTGATCGTGTGCGACGAACCGACCAGCGCGCTCGATGTGTCGATCCAGTCGCAGATCCTCAACCTGCTCGCCGACCTGCAGCAGGAGATGGGACTCTCGTACCTCTTCATCTCGCACGACATGGCCGTGATCCATCACATCTGCGACCGGATCGCGGTGATGTACAACGGCAAGATCGTCGAGGAAGGTTCGCGCGACGAGGTCATCAACGCGCCGAAGCACGACTACACGCGTGCGCTGCTCTCGGCGGTGCCCGAGGCCGATCCGCGCCGCAAGAAGCAGCGCATCAAGCTCGCCGACGCGCGGATGTGAGCCGCATGCGTTTCAAGCGCCCGCTCATCTTCACCTTGGTCGTGGTCGCCGCGCTCGTTCCCGTGGTCGGGATGACGGTGTTCGCATGGCGGATGGTCGGCGATGTCCGGCGCGATGCCGAGGTCACCGATGTCCGCATGCGCGAGCTCGCCTGGCGCTGCCTCGCGTACGCCGACGCGTTCGGCGGATTCCCCATGAGCGAGGCCGAACTGCGGAGCCACGCCGCGCCCCCCGAACTCGCCGTCCGCCGCGACGGCTACCCCGCGACCCTGGTGGAGGCGCTGGGCGCATCTCCGGGCGGGGCTTCCGCGGAACCGCCGCCCGCGGCGGACCTTGACGCGCTCCTCGAGTCGATCGAGGTCGAGTGGCCGATGGCGCGCGATGTGCAGCCGATCCTCCGGTCGCGGGGACATCCGACCCGGCAGGGGACGGTCCCGACCATCGGCCAGTGGCTCTATGCGATGACCGAGCGCATCCGCGGCGGTTGAGGCGCGCCGTGGGTGCGGGTTCGCGTCGGAGGAGGTCCCCGCCGACCGCGGTTTTCGCTAGATTTCGGGGATGCCCGAAGCCACCGCCGCCGCGCCGCGAGCCATCGAGAAGTGCCTGCCCGAGACACCGCTCCGCGATGTGATGGGCGGCGCGAGCCGCTGGTCGATCCCGATCCACGAGCACGGGTTCATCGCGCTCGTCGACGCGATGCCGAGGCTCGTTCCCGAGGGACAGACCGCCGACAGCGCCATCGTGCAGTCGGCGCGCGTGTCGTACGGGCAGGGCACCAAGATGGTGAGCGAGGACCGCGGGCTCGTCCGCTACCTCATGCGCCACCGCCACTCGACGCCGTTCGAGATGGTCGAGTTCAAGTTCCACATCGCGATGCCGATCTTCATCGCGCGCCAGTGGATCCGCCACCGCACGGCGAATGTGAACGAGTACAGCGCGCGCTACTCGATCATGCCCGACCGCTTCTACCGGCCCGACATCGAGAATGTCCGCAAGCAGTCGAAGTCGAACCGGCAGGGGGGCGAAGGGCCGATCGACGCGGGAACCGCCGAGGAGTTCCTGAAGCTTCTCGAGAACGCCGAGGCGAACTACCAGAAGTACCTCGAGCTCACCGAGCGCGGCGTGGCGCGTGAGATCGCGCGTGCGGTGCTTCCGGTGAGCGTGTACACCGAGTGGTACTGGAAGTGCGACCTGCACAACATCTTCCACTTCCTGTCGCTGCGCATGGATCCGCACGCGCAGATCGAGATCCAGGACTACGCCAACGCCATGTACGAGCTCATCAAGCCCATCGTGCCGGTCGCGTGCGAGGCCTTCGAGGACTACCGCCTCAACGCGATGCACCTGACGGGCCTCGAGATCGACGCGATCCGCACGGGCAAGCCGCTCGCGACGGAGAACAAGCGCGAGACCGCCGAGTGGGAGGCGAAGAAGGCGCGGCTCGGGCTCGGCTGAGCGGCGAACGGGAACGGCATGTCCGATCGCACCGAAGCGCTCTTCCTGCTCGCCGTCGGCTGCGCGGTGCTGGCCCCTGGCAGGGTCTGGATCTGCCGGCACATGCGATCCGAGCGGGGACGGCGCATCGTGCTGCGGGGAACGGTCGCGCTGGCGTTCGGATGCGCGGCCGCGTTCTTCTGCAGCATGCTCGTCGACCTGATGGCCTGAACCGATCGGATGGCGATGCGGCGAATGCCGGCGCCGGCTGGCGGATCGCGGAGATTCCGCTCACCGACGCTTCCGGCTCCCGTGGCGCGTGAAGACCGCCTTCGCCTCGGCGCGTGCCGCGGGCGTCGCGCGGAGGCCGAAGAGACGGTCCTGGGCGTGGCGGTAGGCGGCGCGGTGCTCGACGACGGGCGCGGGATAGTCCTCGCCGATCCGGCAGCCGATCATCGACTGGAGGAGGGGTGGAAGCGTCGAGGGCTCCGCGAGGTGCTCGTCGGGGACGGGCGCGAGTTCGGGCACCCACCTGCGGATGAAGACGCCCGTCGGATCGTGGTCCTCGACCTGCTTGCGCGGCGAGTAGATGCGCAGCGTGTTGATGCCCGTCGTTCCCGACTGCATCTGCACCTGTGGATAGTGGATGCCCGGCTCGTAGTCGAGGAACTGCCGCCCGAGCCACGGCGCGAACGACCGCCAGTCGAGCCAGAGATGGTGGCTCGCGAAGCTCACGAGCATCGCGCGCATGCGGAAGTTGATCCAGCCCGTCGCGACGAGCGCGCGCATGCAGGCGTCGACCATCGGATAGCCCGTGCGGCCCGCCTGCCACGCCGCGAGGCGTGCGGCGGCGAGCGCGGGATCGAGTCCGTCGCGCAGGCTCTCGCACGAGCGCGCCATGCACATCGACTCGATCGCGGGCTCGTCCTCGAGCTTCTGGATGAAGTGGCAGTGCCACGAGAGCCGCGAGAGGAAGCTGCGGATCGATCCGCGCCAGAGGGCGAGGTCGTCGTCCGCGAGTCCTTCCGTCGCGACGCGCGCCGGATCGTCGAGCTGCGCGAGTCGCCGGCGCGCGCCTTGAAACGCGCGGCGCACGCCCATCGTCCCCCACGCGAGGTGCGGCGAGAGCCGCGAGCACGATTCCCACGCGAGGACGGGTGAACCCATCGTCGCGCGGTAGTCGCGGCCGCGCTCGAGGAGGAACGAGGCGAGGAGCCGCGCCGCCTCGCGCGACCCGCCCTTCTGGCGAAGCGCGGCGCGGGTGTCGGCGCCGAGGCCGAGCGCCTGCGCGAGTCCGCGCTCGCCGGGCGCGACGGTCGCGGCGTCGGGCGAGCGGAACGCCTCGGGCGCCTCGAGGCGCGTCCGCTCCATGTGCGCCTGCCAGCGCGCGGCCCATCCGTCGCGGCCCGGATTCGGGCGGAGGACGCCGTGCTGCCGCCATTCGCGGAACTCGACGCCGCGCCGGCGGCACCAGCGCGCGACGCGGAGGTCGCGGGCGTAGGTCGCGCCGTTTCCCGTCTCCTCGTGGGCGAGGAGCGACTCGATGCCGCCCGCGTCGCGGGCTTCGCGATCGAGGGCGTCGAGGATCTCCGTCATCTCGCCGAGACGCCTGACGAGGCGGCCGCCGCGGGCGACGAGCAGCGCCTCGAGCTCGTCGAGCGACTCCTCGACGAAGGCGAGGTGCGACGCGTCGGCGTCGGCCGCGAGCCAGATGTCGGGCTCGTAGACGAAGAGCGCGACCATCGCGCCGCCCTCGCGACAGCGCCGCGCGGCTTCGGCGAAGGGCGCGTGGTCGTCGAGTCGGAGGTCGCGCTTGAGCCAGACGACGTGCATGGCGCGCGCGGTTCGCCGCGCGTCGTCCGCGCGATTCGCGTCGGCGCGAAGGGGACGCCGCCAATCGGCCGGGCGCGTCGGATCTCCCGCGTCGTGCGGCCGCGAAAGGCGTCGCGTCAGTCGACGAAGTCGTCGGGCTCGCCCGCGTCGTCGGCGCCGGGCGGCAGCATCGCGTCGACCTCGTCGGCGGTCGCGACATCGACCGAGCGCAGGCGCTTGTCGATCATGCCCGTCCGCTTCACCGTCTGCTCGATGGCCTTGCGCGACTCGTCGAGCTTGCTCGCGACCTTCCCGAGCTCCTCGCCGAACCTCTGGAACTGCGTGCGCGCGACCGCGAGGAGCTTCATGATCTCGGCGCTCTGCTTCTGGACCGCGAGCGTGCGGAAGCCCATCTTGAGCGCGTTCAGGTACGCGGCGAGCGTCGTGGGGCTCGCCAGCGTGACCTTGCAGTCGGACTGGAGCTTCTCGATGAAGCCGGGTTCGCGCGCGACCTCGGCGAAGAGGCTCTCGATCGGGAGGTAGAGGACGGCGAAGTCGGTCGTCTTCGGCGGCTTCACGTACTTGTCGCGGATGTCGCGCGCGAAGCCGAGCACCGCCGCGAGGAGCGCCTTGCGCGCG
>JBEAQW010000221.1:0-7763 GCA_041163725.1 Planctomycetota bacterium | reverse complement strand
AGAGGGTCGTGAACTTGATGACCGGATTGAGCGCCACCGAGGAGGTGTCCTTGAACGGATCGCCGACGGTGTCACCGACGACGGTCGCCGCGTGGAGATCGGTGCCCTTCGCGCGGAGGTTGACCTCGACGATCTTCTTGGCATTGTCCCAGGCGCCGCCGGCGTTCGCCATGAAGATGGCCTGGTAGAGGCCAAAGAACGCCATGGCGACGAGGTACCCGATGAAGAAGTACGGATCGAAGAACGGCAGGCCGAGCGAGAAGAAGAAGACGACCATGAAGATGTTCGTCATGCCCTTCTGCGCGTAGACCGTGCAGATCTCCACGACCTTCTTGGCGTCCTCGATGCTCGCCTCGGCCTTGTCGAGGTTGATGTTGTTCTTGATGAACACCACTGCGCGGTAGGCGCCCGTGACCACGGCCTGCGTGGAGGCACCCGTGAACCAGTAGATCACGGCGCCGCCGATGAGAAGGCCGAGGAGGATCTCGGGGGTGACGATCGAGAGCTTTCCGATGACGGTGGTCGCCGCGGCCTTGAGAGCCTCGGCGTCCGCGGACTCGCCGGCGAGCGACTTGATCAGCGCGAGGATGATGCCGAACACCATCGTGGTCGCACCGACGACGGCCGTGCCGATGAGCACGGGCTTCGCGGTCGCCTTGAAGGTGTTTCCGGCGCCGTCGCCCTTCTCGAGGTTGTACTTCGCGGTCTCGAAGTCGGGCTCGAAGCCGAAGTCGCGCTTGATCTCCTCCTTGATGCCCGGCTGGGCCTCGATGCGGGAGAGTTCGTACACGGACTGGGCGTTGTCGGTCACGGGGCCGAAGCTATCGACGGCGATCGTGACGGGACCCATGCCGAGGAAGCCGAAGGCGATGAGGCCGAAGGCAAAGATCGGCCCGGCGAAGGAGTAGGCCTCGGGCATGATCGCCGCGACATCCTTGTCGGTCGAGATCCACCAGCCGATCGCCATGAGCCCGGCGATCACAAGACCCTTCCAGAACGCCGAGAAGTTGCCTGCCACGAATCCGGAGAGGATGTTGAGCGAGGCACCGCCCTGCTTCGATGCATTGACGACCTCGTCGACATGGCCGGAGTTCGTCGAGGTGAACACCTTCGTGAACTCGGGGATGAGCGCGCCGGCGATGGTTCCGCAGCTGATGATGATGCTGAGCGCCCACCAGAGGTTGCCGAGGGTCTGACCCTGGTACTCGATGCCCCCGAGGAGGATCTTGGAGGCCACGAAGGTCACCACGATCGAGAGGATCGAGGTGATCCAGACGAGCCAGGTGAGCGGCGCCTCCTCGTGGAACTCCTTGAGGTTGGCGTACCTGGCATTCGAGATCGCCTCGTTGATGAAGTAGGAGGCAAGCGAGGTCACGATCATGAGCGCGCGCATGGCGAAGAGCCACACGATGAGCTTGGCGCACATGTCTCCCGATGCGCCGACATCGCCGAGCGAGTACGAAAGGAACGCGATCAGCGCGACGCCCGTCACGCCGTAGGTCTCGAAGCCGTCCGCAGTCGGTCCGACCGAGTCACCGGCGTTGTCGCCCGTGCAGTCGGCGATGACGCCGGGGTTCTTCGGATCGTCCTCGGGGAGCTTGAAGACGATCTTCATGAGGTCGGCGCCGATGTCGGCGATCTTCGTGAAGATGCCACCGCAGATGCGCAGGGCCGACGCACCGAGCGACTCGCCGATGGCGAACCCGATGAAGGACGGTCCGATGAGCTCCTTCGGCAGGAAGCAGAGGATGCAGATCATGAAGAAGAGCTCGACCGACACCAGCAGCATGCCGATCGACATGCCCGACTTGAGCGGGATGCTGAGCACGGGCAGCGGGAAGCCCTTGAGCGACGCGAACGCGGCGCGCGAGTTGGCCCGCGTATTGATGCGGATGCCGAACCAGGCGACGCCGTAGCTACCGAGGATGCCGAGCACCGACGCGAGCAGGATGACCGTCACATCGCGGAAACTCTTGTGCTCGAGGTAGCCGAAGTAGAAGATGATCGCGCCGGCGATCAGGATCCAGAGGAGCGAGAGGTACTTGCCCTGCTGGATGATGTAGCTCTTGCAGGTCTCCCAGATGATGTTCGAGACCGCGAGCATCGACTTGTGCGCGGGGAGCGCCACGGTCTGCCGGTACTGCAGCAGGCCGAAGAGGGCGCCGAGTACCGAGATCACGATGCCGCCCATCATGATGTTCCAACCGGTCAGGCCGCCGCCGAAGTCGATCTCGTTGACATTCGGAAGCTTCAGGTCGGCTTCGCCCGCGAACGCGGCGGTGGCGAAGAAGGCGGGAGCAAGGGCGGCGATCAGCCGACCCGAGCGGGAGAAGGCAGTCTGCATATGGGCTGTCTTCCTGTTGCGTGGGCTTGCGCACCCACTAGGACTGTTGTTGAAGGACTCTCTGACTCAGTTCAATCGAAGCGGCCTTTGCGAGGTGTCGGCCCCGGGGATCTTCCGACCCGGTAAACGACAACCCCTCGCGACGACCGTCGGCGAAGGGGCAGGATGTTAACGACTTTTCCGTTCTCATGGGTGCCGCGGGGGGGATGGAATCGCCCCTGCGGACTTCCCATCGGCTATATTCCCAAGCCCAGCGCGGGCGTAGCTCAGCGGTAGAGCGTCAGCCTTCCAAGCTGAATGTCGAGGGTTCGATCCCCTTCGCCCGCTTCGATGTCGAGAAAGGGACGCCCCGCGGCGTCCCTTTCGTGTTCCCGGCAAGCCACGGCGCCGACCCTCGCCTCCCCGCGCGCGAGATCCCTGCGCATCGGATCGCATCCGTCGCTTACATGCGCCGGGAGATGATGTGGTGCACATGCCAGTGCTTCGCGCGACCGCGGCCGATGTGGCCGTCGCGTCGCACTTCCTCGCGGACGAGGATGTCGAATCCCTCGAATAGTCCGTCGATGTCCGCCGAGGAGTGATGCACCATGGTTCCAGGCTCGGCCTGCACGACGAACTCATCGTGCTCGCCGAAGAGCTGGCCGACGAAGATGCTCCCGGGGTTCAGGGATGCGCGGATCGCATCGAACACCCCCGGAAAATCGCTCGCGCGGACGAACGGAAGGACGAAGCCCGCATGGACGAGGTCGTAGCGCCGTTGCCGAAGCCTTGGCGCGAACCCCTCGATGGTGTCAAGGATCGGCTCCAGCCGGTCCCCGAGCGCCGGAGCGCTGCGTGCGACAAGGTGGGTCGTCGCATCGAGCATGGACCGAAAGGGATCGATGGCGGTGACCCGGAACCCGAAACGGAGGAGCTCGAGAGCCTCCTTGCCTGGACCGCACCCGATATCGAGAGCCGTCAGCTCACGCTCCGCCCCCCTGCCCCCATCCACAAGCCTCAGGGCGTGCACGAGCTGTTGGCGCGGGGGCGCACCGTCCGTGCCTGCCAGGAAGCTCTCGAGGCGAGTCCTCGGGAACGCGGGGACGGGGATGTCGCCGTTGGGGTCCACTGGGGAGAGGATATCGCGCAAGGAGAGCTGCTGGCGGTCGAGACTATCGGGCTCGGAGGCGGCTGTTCGCGCGTTGCGGCTCGGAAAGTCGCGTCTTCCAGATCATCCCAACTGCCCTATTGCACGGAATTTCCATCAAAGCACCGAGGGCCGTTTGCCAGTCGCATCGCGTGCGACACACTCTCCACGAGGTGCTCGATCGCGCGGCCCTCCGGCACTCTAGAGAGCGCCGCATTCCATCGTGTTCGGGAGAAGGACCATGCCCAGCTGGACCAACACCGTCGTGACCTGCCTCGCCGCCGCATCGGCCTCGATCGGCGCGCTCGCTCCGTCGGCGTTGGCCGACTCGCAGATCAATCTCTCGCTCCACGGTCCGACCACGCCTGTCGCGGTCGATCAGATCATCGATGTCAAGCTCCGTGCAACGCAGGAGCCGATCGCCGCGCTGTTCGGGACGAGTTTCGTCGCAGTCGACTGCATCCTGCAGTGGAACCCGAAGCAACTCCAGCTCGTCGGACTCACCACCGCCGGCTCGGTTCCGCTGCTGAGTTCCTACTTCCCGACTCCCGCGAGCGACTACACGGGCATCAACGAATCGAATCCGCCTGCGGACGGCACCGCGCTCTACTACGCGCTCGCCCCGCTTGGTAATCCGGTCCAGGTGCCGCTCACCGGCGTTCAGGTCGTGACCTTCCGGTTCCGGGTGCGCTCCGCGTTCTCCGAATCGACGATCAACATCCTTCCAACACTGACCGTTGTGAATCCCGCGGATACGGTCGTCTACGACGGCACCGTCCCCGGACTCGATGTGACGGGAACGATCGCTGGAGTGACCGTCACGCAGGCTCCGGCTTGTCCAGCGGATATCGATGGCAACGGTTCCGTCGGTCCGTCCGATCTCTCGGTCATGCTGAACCAATGGGGATCCGCGGGGTCCGCTGATCTCGATGGATCTGGAGTGGTCGGTGCGTCCGATCTCTCGATCCTGCTCGGTGCGTGGGGCGCCTGCCCCGGAGCCTGATTTCTCAATTCGCCTTCCAGAGGTTTGCCCCGCCATGCCCCGCCGAATGTTCGCATCCCTGATCACCAGTGCGCTGATCGCGTCCGCAGCTCATGCGGGCGGCGCGGCCGTCCAGCTCGTCACCCCGCGCTGCACCGGCATTGGCGAGGAACTCGTCGTCGATGTTCGGATCGCTCCCGGCGCACCCGATGTCGTCGGCATCCAGAGCGCCATCACCTACGACAGTTCGATCCTTCAGTTCATCGCGGAGGAGCCCGGCGATCCGCCGTTTGATCTCCCGATCTACTTCGCGCATAGCAGCGCTCAGCACAAGATCGATCTCGCGGTGGGCATCACGCCCCCTGCGGCTCCCTCGACTGGCGATGTGGTCGTGAAGCGTCTGCGCTTCCTCGTCGTTGGCGCCGGACTCGACTGCACGCCGGCGAGTCTCGTCGCGTTCCGTCTCGACCCGAAGGTGCGCAACCTGCTGACCGACGCGAATGGCTCCGCCATCGGTCCGGTGCTCTTCGGCCTCAACGAACTCAACCTCGGCCCGGGCCCCTCAATCGCGGCACCGCCGGACATCGTGGCCGCCCCACCGGTTGGCTCCATGACCCTGTTCACCACGCTCGGTGTGGTCACCGCGTCCGGATGCGGACCGGTACTGAACCTGAGCTTCGTGCGGAGCGATGGTGAAGTCAGTCTTGCCGCCGGCTACGACCGCATCAACAGCCCGATCTCCGTCACCTGGACGGTGACGGATGAGTGCGGCCGCACCGCGAGCGATGTGCAGACCGTGACCGTTGATGTGGCGCTTGGAGATCTTTCGGGCGACGGCGAGATCAACGGCAACGACCTTGCCATCCTGCTGAATGCATGGGGTTCGGCCGGTCCCACTGGTGATGTCGATGGAAACGGCATCATCGACGGCCAGGATCTCGCGATCATCCTGAACAACTGGGGACCCGCGGCACCCTGATCGCGCCGACACCCGGTCGCGGACCGTGCATGGGTCCACTGCGCTTGCTCCGTCTCACGGCGTTGCGCCGGTTCGCCGATACACGAAGGCCATGAGTCGCATCGCGCCCGCGCTTCTCGTCGGACTTCTCCTCGCGCACGCAGCACACCCCGCTGCGGCGTCTCCGGATGAACTGCCCATCTTCGGCCCCGGCGTCGTGGCCGACATCGCCGACCTGCGCGGGAAGCCTCTCGCGCAAGCCCAGATCATCACCACGATCGACTCGTTGGACGCAAGGCCGGATGAGCGTCCCCTTCGTCAGCACTCGACGCACGCGATCGGCTCGGGCGACTTCACCATTCGGATGACGGTCGTACTCGATGGCTTCGACGGCCAGGGGGCCGGACTCGTGTTCGACGGAGGCGTGATCGTCCTCGACGATCCCGAGTGGGGAGCGGTTCTCACCGGCCGCCTCTTCGGCGGAGGGCGCTTTCCGCTTGAGACGAGTCGCCCCGCGAACGCGCGTCCCGGCGCTCCGATTCCAGTCGAGGTCGCCCGACGCGACGGGATGCTGACCGTCCGGCTCGACGAGTTCGAGATGGGCCGTATCGGCCTCCGCGGTTTCCACATCGGTCGCATCGGTTTCGATCTCGGAAGCGGACGCATGCGCGTCCTCGAGTGCACGGTCGAAGGTGATGTGGCCAGCGCACCGAGGCCACGCGCGCTGTTCTCAAGCGCTGACGGCGACATCGACGAGTTTCGCGAACCTTCCTCGGCGAGCGATGGCAGCACCATCCTGGTGACGGCGATCGCCGTGACGAGCACGGAAGATGGCTCCACGCGTCAGGAGGTGCATGCGAGGTTCTGCCGAGGGGTACCCGCTTCCGGCACCTCGCTCGATGCATCGCATCGGATCGCGCTCGAAGGAGTCGATCCGGATATCGCCTGCGTCGGATTCATGCCCGGTCGCGAGAAGCCGTGGATCCTCCTGGTCCAGGAGACCGCGCCTCGGCGACTTGCGACTCGACTCATGGTGTATGACTCGGCCGATGGGCGCACCTTCACGCGGCACTCCGAGGTATCGACTTCGGACGAACCCGTTCAGCTTCTTCCGGGAAGTCTTCGTACCGTGACGGTCGAAGGATCGGCCCCGCGCCTGGTCGCCGCTGCAACCAGGGTGTCGAAGGGAGGGCCGCAGGCGTGCTGGGTCGAGATCTCGGGCGATGGGGCCGCCTCTGTCCGGCCGATCGACGACGAACCCGGCTGCGAGCCGCTGTGGCTTTCACCGACCGATTCCCTGGTGCGACGGCCACGCGAGGCCATCCGCGACGCCAGAGGAACGGATGGCCGCGTCGAGGCGGAGGGCTTCACGGGCTCCGCGGTGGCGGGCTGGTCACGATCGCGCGCACCGAGCCACTTCACTTGCGCGCAGGCGGAAATCGGCTTCGCGGCCAACCTCAGGCAACTTGAGTCGGTCGATGGCGGCAAAAACTGGACGCCCACGCGCCTGCTGTGGGGCGGAGCATCCGGGCATACCTGTGGTGCACGGATCGGGGAGAGGGACTACCTGGTGTTCGAAGGTGGCGACAAGGCCCGCCGCGAACATGTCCTGATCCTCGAATGGCCCCTGACCGAGGGGCAGCGCCCAACGGACTCCAAATGAGCGTCCGCCAACGCCGCAGGGCACTGGGAAGAATGTACTGAGCGAAGGCCCAAGACTGATACGCGGTCAACCGGCGCGCTCGACCGCTGCACGGATTGCGTCGAACTCCACCTGGTTCGACGGAACATCCGTTGCCCAGGCGTAGGCGACCCGACCGTCGGCTCCGACCACGAACGCCGCGCGCTTCGACACACCCTTCAACCCGAGGAGATCGGGGTCGAGCACGCCGTATGCAGCGGACGCGGTCTTGTTGAAATCGGACAGGATCGGGAAAGGAAGCCCGAGCTCCTCGCGGAACTTCTCCGTGACGAACGGAGAGTCGACCGAGACACCCACCACCCGGCAGCCGAGTTGCTCCCAACGGGACCAGTCATCGCGGAACTGGCACATCTCAGCAGTGCACACCGAACTGAAGGCGAGGGGGAAGAACAGGATCACGACCTTCTCCCGTCCGATCCAATCGGACAGGTCGACGACGGTTCCAGGCTTGCAGGGCAGCGCGAAGGACGGGGCGGGCGTTCCGATGGCAAGGGGCATGAGGGGTATCCAGAGGTAAGCCAGTTGAGAAGTGCGGCGTCAGGCCTGCCGCGGGCGGACACGGTAGCAGCGCTTCGGGCCACTTCGGCGACCAATAAGCCAAACCGATGAGTCAAGCGCATGAAAGGGCTCGGGATGCGAAGTCGCCCGGCG
>JBEAQW010000220.1:0-6706 GCA_041163725.1 Planctomycetota bacterium | reverse complement strand
CAAGCCGGTAGGGGAACTCGTCGAAGGCGCCCGAGCCGTTCGAGAGCCGCAGTTCGCCTCGCGATACGAGCGGGGCGGGCGTGCCGTCGTCCGCAGGCGCGCCGCGCGACAGCAGCGTGTCGACATCGATCGTCCAGGCGGTGACCTGGAAGTCCGCGAGGATCTTCGTGGCCGCCCGCGGCAGGAGCAGCGTGTCGGCGCTCCCGTCCTCCGTGCGCGACGACGAGAAGTCGCGGATCGCGAGGTCGATCGAGAACGGCGCGATGCGTGCGGCCTGTTCGAACCACGCGTCGCGCTCCTCCCATCGGAACTCGGGGAGCGAGTCGACGGGCACACGCAGCGCGATCGATCCGCGGAACGGAACGGGGATGACGCGCCCCTCGCCGCCGTCCGCTCCGAGTTCGCCCGTGATCTGCTCGAACCGGACCTCATCGCGCTCGAGGCGAAGTGTTCCGGTGCGCAGCGTCATGCGCGGCGTCGCGTCGAGATCGACGCGCGCGCCGCGTTGGAATCCGCCCCAGGCATCCTCGAGCGCGTTTCCGCTGAGTTCGTCGATCGGCAGGTTCAACCCGAGCCCCGCGAGGTCAAGCAGCGCCGAGGGTTTCTCGCCCGTCGCGTACTCGAACCTTGCGTGGGTCACACGGCCCTCGAGGCCGAGCCGGCTCGTCCATCCGCGCACCGCGATCGGCGCGACCGCGAGCTGGCGGCCGTCGATGAGAAGGTCCTCGACGGCGAGCGAGATCGCCTGGGTCGCCGGGTCGAACGAACCCTCGATGCCGGCGATCGAGAGGCGCCCCTGGCCGTCTGGCCGACCGCGGAGGGTGAAGCGGAAGGCGGTTGCGGACTGCTCGGACGGAACGAGCGCGCCGCGGAAGCGAAGTTCGCCGAGCGATCGCAGTTCGCCGCCGGATGCGATCAGGTTCTCGATGACCAGCTCGTCGACCGCGATCTCGCTGGGCCGCTGCGCGGCGCGCTGCTCGTCGGGGCGATCGTCGTCGGCGACGCGCGGCGTGAGCGATTGGAACGAATAGCGGCCGGCCGCATCGCCGTCCTCGACGAGCCGAAGGGCCAGGCGGTCGGCGCGGATCGCGCGCGCGCGGAACTCTCCGAAGAGAAGCGAGAACAACGAGAAGCGCACCTCGAGCCTGTTCGAGTAGAGCAGTTCGCCCGCGCGTCCCTCCCAGCCGGGCGTCCTCACCCGCAGGTCCTCGAGCACGACCGAGTTGAGGCCGCCGAGGGAGATGCGTGCCGCCGTGACCTCGCCTCCGATCGCCTCGCTTGCCCGAGGGAGGATGAGCGCCGCCAGGGTCGCCGGACGCGTCAGGTAGACCAGGCCCGCCGCCAAGAGCACCGCGAGTGCGATGGCCGCACGGCGGAGCCAGGTTCTCCGGCGGTTGGTCTGTGGCTTGGGGTCGATCATGGAGTCGTCGGGCGCGGGCGCGAGAGGCGCGATTCTACGGTGACGGGGAGGGGGCGTTCCGTTCCCGTATCATCGGATAACCCGCTTCGCGGACGGAGCATTCCGCGCCCACGCGGGTTCGCGCGTCCGCCCAGCGCCTCCGACGACCCGAACCCCCTCGATCACGACGCCCGAGCCATGACGGACTCACGACGCGCATCCTCGAACCCCTCCACCGGGACGCCAGCCGCGGGTGTGCCGACCGGTCCGCGCGGAACCGCGGTCGTGACGGGTGCGTCCCACCGGGTCGGCCGGGCCATCGCGCTCGAGCTCGCGCGCGTTGGGTTCGGACTCTGCCTGACCTACCGGAGCCGTGCGGCCGAGTGCGAGGAGACCGCGCGGCTCGCCGTCGCCCTCGCCGCGTCGAACGGCGCGGAGATCGGCGTGCGCATCGACCGGCTCGACCTCGCGTCGCCGGTTGCGGCGCGCGACTACGCGGCAGCGCT
The DNA here is from genome assembly GCA_041163725.1 of Planctomycetota bacterium. Classification (GTDB taxonomy): domain Bacteria; phylum Planctomycetota; class Phycisphaerae; order Phycisphaerales; family SM1A02; genus QWPT01. Next base: position 4,801 of record JBEAQW010000220.1, on the reverse strand, counting down.
CGACGCATCGCGCGGCGACCGCGCGATCGACTGCATCGTCCACAACGCGTCGTACTACGGCATGACCGCGTTCGATGCACTCGACGCGGCCGCGATCGAGGAGGCGCATCGCGTCGAGGTCGTGTCGCCCGCCCTCGTCACGAAGGAGCTCCGCCGCGCGCTCGCGGCCTCGCGTCTCGACGGTGGCGGGGCGGTCGTCCTCATGGGCGACATGCACGCCGACCATCACGCGCGCGCGGGATTCACGCCGTACATGGTCGCGAAGGCGGGCGTCTCCGCGCTCGCGCGGCAGCTCGCGGTCGAACTCGCGCCTGCGGTGCGCGTCCACTGCGTCGCTCCAGGCGTGATCGCGTGGCCGGACGGATTTCCCGCCGACGCCCGCACGCGCATTCTCGAGCGCACGCCGCTCGGCCGCGCGGGCACACCAGAGGAAGCCGCGCGTCTCGTGCGCTTCCTCGTGCTCGAGGCCACCTATTCGACCGGCAGCCCTTCGGTGATCGACGGCGGTCGCGTGCTCCGCTAGCGCGGGGCGGCCGGCGTGCCGTCCATCGGCGCCGTCAGCCGAGGCCTGATCCGCTGGAGCTGCTCGGCGCCGCCGGGGATCGCCTCGAGCGCCGCGAGTTCCGCGGCCGCACGCGCCTCGTCGCCTGCGCGTCGGAAGGCGATCGCGGTCTCGGCACGCACATAGGCGTCCGCGGGGTTCGCGCGCAGGGCGGCATCCCAGGCGCGCGCGGCGCCTGCGAGGTCGTTCGACTCGGCGAGCGCGAGCGCGAACTGCTCCGCGATCGCAGGCTTCGCACGCTCGGCCGCATCGAGCGCCGAGAGGAATCGCGCCGCATCCGCGGGCTTCCCGTCGCGGCGCAGGGCCCGCGCGAGGATCAGGCGGAACTCGAGCGCGTCGGGATCCGCCGCGACCGCGCGGCGCGCGGACTCGACGGCGCGCGACGCATCGTCCGAGGCGAGCGCGAGCTCGGCTGCGATTCCATCGTTCCACGCGTCGCCGGGAAGGGCCGCTGCGCGTCGCGTGCGGAGCGACTCGGCGCGCTCGCGATCGCCCGAGGCCAGCGCGGCGAGCGCGGCCTGCAGCAGCGTCGGGCCGTTCGTCGGATCGAGGTCGAGCGCACGGTCGAAGAGGCGGCGCGCATCGTCCGGGCGCGCCGCGTTCGAGCAGAGAAGCGCCGCGAACGCGAGCTTCCCCGCATCGCCCTCGCCGGTCTCCGCGTAGCGGAGCGCGCAGGCGGCCGCCTCCGCGGTCAGTGCACGCCGCTCGGTCGCGCCAACCGACGCATCGGGAAGCTGCGCGCGCGTGAAGCACGCGCGCGCGCAGAGCTCGTTCGCCGTCGCCTCCGCGGCCGAATCGGCCGCGGCGCGCTCCACGAGCCTTCGCGCGATCAGCACCGCCTCGTTCGTGCGGCCTGCGTTCAGGAAGCGTTCGATCGCGTCGGTCGCGTCGATGAGTTCACGCGCGCTGAGGCCGGATTCGGGCGTCTGCTCCGTCTGCCGCGTGTCGGCCGGCTTTCCGGCGTCCGCGCGATCGCGCGTCGCGCTCGCACCGCCGTCGCCGCACGCCGAGAGCACGCACGCGACGATCGTGACGAGCGCGGGGCCTGCGATGCGGGAATCGGTCATCCGTGCAGTATCCCAGAATCGCATTCTGGCGGAAACGCGCCTCCGCGCGGCACTTTCGCGCGTTCCGAGCAAGTAGAATCGCCGCCCCCATGTCCAACGCACCGTCGTCCGGTCCCGCTGCGCCCGCAACCGCATCCGCCACCGCGGCCGAACTCCCGAAGGCGTATGTGCCGAGGGACGCCGAGGGCGCGATCCTCGCCCGTTGGGACGAGGCGCGCTGCTTCCACGCCGAACCATCGGCGCCCGGGGACATGTACGCGATCTTCATCCCGCCGCCGAATGTCACGGCCGCGCTGCACCTCGGTCACGCGTTCAACAACTCGCTGCAGGATCTCCTCACGCGCTACCACCGCATGAAGGGCTGCAACACGCTCTGGATGCCGGGCACCGACCACGCGGGCATCGCCACGCAGACCGTCGTCGAGAAGCGCCTGCTCCTCCAGGGGAAGAAGCGCACCGACTTCACGCGCGAGGCGTTCGTCGGCAAGGTGCAGGAGTGGAAGGACGAGTACGAGGCCACGATCCTCGGGCAGCTGAAGTCGATGGGCTGCTCGTGCGACTTCGAACGCACGCGCTTCACGATGGACGAGACCTGCGCGACCGCGGTGCGGCACGCGTTCTTCACGCTGTTCAGGGACGGACTCGTCTACCGCGGCAAGCGACTCGTGAACTGGGATCCGGTCACGCAGACCGCGCTCGCCGACGACGAGGTCGAGATGGAGGAGGTCGACGGCAGCTTCTGGTACCTGCGCTATCCGTTCGCGGACGGCGAGGGGCATGTCACCGTCGCCACCACGCGCCCCGAGACGATGCTCGGCGACACCGCCGTCGCGATCAATCCGAAGGATCCGCGCGCGGCCTCGCTGCGCGGCCGGAAGCTGCGGCTGCCGATCGTCGGGCGCGAGATCCCGATCGTCGAGGACGACTATGTCGTGCTGCCCGCATCGATGGGCGGCGATCCCGCCGACCCGAAGTCGCAGTTCGCGACGGGCTTCCTGAAGGTCACGCCCGCGCATGATCCGAACGACTGGGACATCGGTCAGCGTCACGGCGTCGCCGCGGTCAACATCATGGCGCCCGACGGCTCGATCAGCGACCGCCACGGGTGGATGGATGTCTCCGACGAGGCGCGTGCGTTCGTCGGCCTGTCGCGCGAGGAGGCGCGCAAGCGCATCGTCGCGTGGTTCCGCGACCACGGCCTGCTCGAGGAGGTCAAGCCGTACCGCCATGCGGTCGGTCACTCGTACCGCTCGCATGTTCCGGTCGAGCCGTACCTGTCCGACCAGTGGTATGTGCGCGTGACCGACGACCGTCTGCGCGGCACCGCGCTGCGCGCGATGGCGAAGGACCAGGTCGAGGGCGCGCTTCCCGCCGAGGTCGCGGGAGGTCCCGCGATGTCGGGCGACGGCGAGCTGCGCTTCTTCCCCGCGCGCTACGCGAAGAACTTCCAGGTGTGGCACGAGAACATCCGCGACTGGTGCATCTCGCGCCAGCTCTGGTGGGGCCACCGCATTCCCGTCTGGACCAGGCGCGGCGAGGCGTCGGATCTCGCGGCGCATCTCGGTGCGGTCGCGGCGCTCGACTCGTCGCGCTGCGCGGTGCGCGCCGCGCGCGTCGTCGACGGCGCGGAGGTGCCGCTCTCGGCGCTGCCGTCGGCGTCGGGCGAGCACGATCTCCATGTGTGCCTCCTCGACGACACGGAGGGTGCATCGCTCGAAGCGCTTGGATTCCGCCGTGATCCCGATGTCCTCGACACCTGGTTCAGTTCGGCGCTCTGGCCGCTCTCGACGCTCGGCTGGCCCGATCCGTCGCGCTGGCCGGACATGGCGGGGCTCCTCGAGCGCTACAACCCGAGCTCGGTGCTCTGCACCGCGCGCGAGATCATCACGCTGTGGGTCTCGCGCATGGTGATGTTCAACCGCTACTTCCTCGGACGGCTTCCGTTCCGGCATGTGTTCATCCACGCGATGATCCAGGACGGCCACGGGCAGAAGATGTCGAAGTCGCTCGGCAACGGCGTCGACCCGCGCGACATCATCCACTCGCACGGCTCGGACGCGATGCGCTTCACGCTCGTCTCGATGGCGACGAACACGCAGGATGTCCGCCTTCCCGTCGACATGGTCGACCCGCATTCGGGCGAGACCTTCACGCCGCGGTGGGTCACGACGGGCGCCGGATACACGGTCGCCGATGCGGTGCAGCCCTCGCCGAAGGATCCGTCGCGGAAGATGGTCTCGGGCTTCGGAGCCGCGACCGGCGTCGCGACGCCGACCGAGGAGATCCCGCTCGCCCGCAACACGAGCGCGCGCTTCGACCTCGGGCGCAACTTCGCGAACAAGCTCTGGAACGCCACGCGCTTCGCGCTCTCGAACCTCGCGCAGGCGGCGCCCGACTCGAAGGCGGAGGAGCCGACGCTCCTCGACCGCTGGATGCTCGCGCGCCTCGAGCACGCCTCGCGCGCGTACGACGCCGCGGTCGCCGACTACGAGTTCCACCGGGTCGCGGAGGCCGTGTACGACCTCGTGTGGCGCGATTTCTGCGACTGGTACCTCGAGGGCATCAAGCCGACCGTGCGCGCGAACGCGACGCAGCAGGCGATCCTTGCCGCGACCCTCGACGCGATCCTGCGCATGCTGCATCCGATCTGTCCGTTCGTGACCGAGACGCTCTGGTCGAGCGTGCAGTCGCTTGCGAAGGGTCCGGTCGATGGCATCGCGCTTCCCCGGTCGCCGATGTGCGCGACCGCTGCCTGGCCCGTGTTCGGCGGGCGGCTGCGCGACGACGCCGCGATCGCGGAGTTCGGCCGCGTGCAGTCGCTCGTCGATGCGATCCGCAAGGTGCGCGGCGAGCGGCAGGTCCAGCCCAAGCGGCGCATCGGGCTGATGGCGTCCGAGCAGGTCCGTTCGCTCATCGCCCGTTCGGGTGGCGTGGTCGAGACGATGGCCGGCCTCGAGAAGGTCGAGCCGAGCCCGGCCACGCGTCCAGCGACCGCGGTCGCGATTCCCTTCGAAGGCAGCGAGGTGCTCCTCGACGGGCTCGTCGACGCGGTCGATGCGGGTGCCGAGAAGGCGCGCCTGTCGAAGCTGATCGCCGAGCGCGAGAAGCAGGCCGCCGGCATGCGTTCGAAGCTCGACAACGCCGGGTATGTCGCGAAGGCGCCGCCCGCGGT
>JBEAQW010000219.1:0-5948 GCA_041163725.1 Planctomycetota bacterium | reverse complement strand
GCCAGGCACTGCACGGCAGGTGCCGTGCACCACGGGCGCCATCGCAGCGTACTTGACGGGTTGTGAATTGGCCGTGGAAACAAGCGGGCTCGCGCGGAGCGTCCTGATCCGCTCTGCGGTGCCTGGCACGTGCCAGTCGGTGCCAGGCACAGCACGGCACGTGCCGTGCACCTATGAGAAGAGGCCTTCGAGGAGCTCGACCACGCCCTTGCCCTGGGTCGCGATCGTCTCGAAGATCCTGCGTCCGCCCGCGATGTCGAGCAGTTCGCGCACGAGCTTCGACTCGCCCGCATGGTCGGCCTTGTTGACGACGAAGAGGTCGGCGATCTCGAGGATGCCCGCCTTGTCCATCTGGACCGCGTCGCCCATGCCCGGCACCACCACGACGGCGGTGCGATCGACGAACGATCGGATCGCCACATCGTTCTGACCCGCACCGACCGTCTCGACGATGAGCCTGTCGTAGCCGGCGCCGCCGATCAGTTCGATGATGTCCGGCAGCGTGCGGTAGTCCTCGCCCACGATCGCGAGCGAGCGATAGAAGATGCCCTCGTCGACCGCGTTGAAGTCGACCCGCAGGCGGTCGCCGAGCAGCGCGCCGCCCGTGATCGGGCTCATCGGATCGAACGCGACCACGGCGATCCGTTCGCCGCGCCGCACGGCCTCGCTCGCCATCGCCGCGACGAGCGTCGACTTGCCGGCGCCGGGCGAACCCGTGATGCCGACGACCTGCGCCGGCCTTCGCCGCGGCGCATCGACCTTCGTTCCCGCATGCGCGAGCGAGATGTTGCGCGCGAGCAGGGCGGTCGGGTTGGTCGTGACGGCCGCGGGGAGCGGCGCGTAGGTCTTCACGCTGTCGCGCACGCTGCCGACGATCTCCGTCATGCCCGTGCCCGTGTGATAGACGCGCGCGACGCCCGCATCGATGAGCTTCTGCACATCGTCCTGCGGGATGATGCCGCCGACATTCACGATCATGTCCGGCCGGCCGACCTTCGCGCACTCCTCGAGCAGCCGGGGCACGAGCACGAGGTGCGAGTTCGACATCATCGAGCAGGCGATGCAGTCCGCATCCTCGTCGCGCGCGCTGATCGCGAGGCTGCGCGGCGTCTGCCAGAGGCCCGAATAGATGACATGGATGCCCGAGTCGCGCATGACGCGGGCGATCAGCTTCACGCCGCGGTCATGGCCGTCGAGGCCCATCTTGCCCAGGAGCACGCGGGGGCGGTGTGGCAGGTCGCCGCAGCGGTCCTGCTTCTCGATCGGCGTCGTGGGCTCGGTGGTCGCGCGCATGGCTTCTCCTGGTCTGCTCCGCGGGGTCGGCGGGGCGGACAAGAGTAGCGAAAACCGCGCGAGGACGCGGTCGAACCGTGGAGGTCCGAAATGCTCGCGAAAGCAAGGTCAGGAGGCGCTCTTCGTGGAGTCCGGATCACCGGCCTCCGTCGCCTGGGCCGAGGCCGCCGCCTCCGCGGCCTGCTGCTCGAGCTGGCGCTTCGTATCGCGCGACTTGGGGTCGCCGATCGGGCGCGCGTCGCTCGTCCACTGGCCGGGATGGAACCGCGCGGCGAGCTGGGCCACGATGTCCTCGACACCCTTGTACTTGAAGTCGTCGATCGCGATTCTGCGTCCGCCCTCGATCTCGACATACGCGATCGACTTCGACATCCAGCGGTTCATGTCGATGCCGGTGATCTGCGCTGCGTTGAACGAACCCTCTGCTGCATGGAACGATCCGTCGTCGTCGAGACGGAACCGGCGGCGACTCAACTGCCACTGCGCCCAGACGAACCATGGCGTACCGAGCACGCCGCAGCCGACGATGAAGAGCCACAGCTGGATCTGGTAGTCGAACGCCTCGCGCTTGGCGGGCGCCTCCTTGTGCTCGATCAGGAACGCATCGGCTTCCTTGAGACGCGCCTGCTGCTCGGGCGTGCGGGCCTCGGCCGGCACCTTCAGCAGTTCGTCGTAGGTCGCCTTGTACTCGTCCTTCTGTGCTGCGATCGCGTCCTGCGCGGGGTAGGCGATCGAGTAGTCGTACCAGCCGTAGAGACCGAGTCCGAGGCAGATCACCGCGTAGGCGACATTCTGGATGGTCTGACGGGGCTGGATGCGGGTCTGGATGGCCATGGTGTCGTGTTCTCTCTCGCTTGCCGATCGCGTGGCGGCGGTGCAGCGGGACTGCTTTCTTCGGCCGAATGGCCGCCCGGCATTGCTCGTCACGCGCGACTCCGCGCCACCCGGATCATGCGCGAAGCGGTTCTGGGACGCAGCATACCCGTATCATCGGGGAATGCGAAGAAGCCTCAATCCCACGGGGACAATCGTCACGATTGCAGCGGTCCTGGCCGTGACCACGGGATGTGCGACCGAGTCGCTGCGAACCCCTCCGCTCCAGCATGTGGTGCTCGTGGACCTCGCCGATGACGGCGATATCCCGGCCATGAAGGCCGCCAGCGACGCCGTGCTTCCCCGAATCGCGACCGTGCGCGGCTACGCGTGCGGCCGGCCGGTGGACATCGGCCGAACGAATGTCTCGAACGACTACGACCTCGGCATCGTCGTGCAGTTCGACTCGGTCGATGCGTACCGCGCATACCTCGTCGATCCGCTGCATGTCCGCCTCGTCGAGGAGTGGAAGCCGCGCTGGAAGCGTGCGTTCATCGTCGACTTCTCGCCGGATGCGCCGCCCGCCCGGTGATTCCCCGCGCGGAGCCAGAAGGCGAATCCAGTCCCCGCTCGCGCGAACCGAACCCTCATCGAGGTACGGCCGTCATGCCGTGATCTCGGGCCATGCGCGCTCGATGCGACCGAGTGCATCGTCGAGGATCGCATGGGAAGTCGCGAGGCTCAGCCGGATGTGGCCCGCCGCTCCCGAGCCAAACCACTTCGGCAGACCCGGTACGACGCGGACACGCGCGATCCTCTCGATGCGTGACGCGATCTCCTCCTCGGCGAGACCGGTCGCGCGGATGTCGACGAAGAGGACGAAGGTCGCGGTCGGCAGGGCGGGCACGCACACGCCGGGGAGCCGCGCGAGCCGGGTCGCCGCGAGGTCCCGCATGCATGCGCAATGCTCGAGGAAGCGCTCCCGCCACGGCGACGCAAGCTCGAGCGCCGCGACCGCTGCGATCTGCGACAGCGTGGACGCCCCTTCGATCGTCTGTTCGAATCCACGCTCGGCGGCGAAGCGCGAGGCCTCGGCCTCGTCCGGTGCGATCACGGCACCGATGCGAAGTCCCGCGAGTCCGTAGCCCTTCGAGAGTCCGTACACCACCCAGTTCCGCGGAAACGCCGCGAAACTTGCGTGTTGCGCGCCGTCAAGCACGACATCCGACCACACCTCGTCGGAGAGGATCGGCACGCCACGCTCCGCTGCGACGCCTGCGATCTCCTCCACCTCGCCGGGACTCCAAAGCGAGCCGGTCGGATTATGCGGATGGCACACCGACACGAGGCGCGTCCGCGGCGTGAGCGCGGCGCGGAGGCCATCGACCGTGAAGCGCCCGTTCGAGCGCTTCCAGTGCCGTATGTCGGCACCCGCGCGACGCGCGCTTTCCGTGACGAGGAAGTCGACCGGGTCCTGCACCACGACCTCGTCGCCCTCCCTCAGCAGGTGCTGCGCCACCAGTGTGATCGCGCTTGCAGCGGCGTTGGCCGCGACCACGCGCCCAGGCGCGATCGGCGCAGACTTCGTGCGACCGAAGTGGCTCGCCACCGCCTCGCGGAACGAGGGGAGGCCGCACGCGGGGCCATAGGGAAGATGCGGACTCCCTATGTACGAGGCGATCGCATCCATCACCTCGCGCGCGACCGGCAGGTCGGGATCGGCGGCCGTGAGGGGAATGACATCCGCATCGACCATGGCCCAGCGGAGATTGAAGGCACGCTCGCGAAGAACGCCGAGATCGGGCGCCGCGTGGTCGCCTGCGTCGTGGGCCTGGAGGCTGCGGTTCATCATGGACAAGGTAGTCGTCATGGCGTCGCGTCGCGTCGAGTTCAGCGGACGAGCGGAATCACGGGGTTTCGCCGGGAGATCGGTGCGAGGAACGCCTCGCGCAGCCGCCGGCCCTCGAGGAACACGCGACGATGATGCGGTCGTCGCGTCGCGGAATACTCGTGCAGCGCCTCGGGAAGATCCGCGGCGTCGCGCGCGTCCGCGAGGAGTGCACCGAGCAGTGCCGCGTCGACGAGCGCGCCGTTCGCCCCCTGGCTCGTGAACGGGAGGCACGCATGCGCCGCGTCGCCCACGAGCGCGAGGTTCTCCTGCGCGAGCATCGGGAGCGGATGCAGGTCGCGGGTCGGCCAGAGATGCGACCGCCCGAAGTCGGTGTGCACGAACGCGGTCCGGACTTCATCGGCCCACCGCGCGATCCGCGTTTCGATGAACGCCGCCATTCCGGCCGGATCTCCGCCGACATGCGTCCATCGCCGCGCGTCGAACTGGACGAACCACACGACGCGCTCACGCGATTCGGCGAGCATCCCCACGGCGAATCCGCCTTCCTCGTCGTGGAACTTGGAGAACGACCCCCCGAGTGCGGCAGCGAGCGCGGGGCAGTGCGCGATCGACACGATTTCCTTGACCACGACCTCGCCGAGCCGTGCGTCCGGCATCAGCGCCGCCCGCGTGGCGCTGCGCGCACCATCGCACGCGAGGAAGAGATCGCCCTCGATCTCCGACCCATCGTCGAGTTCGACGGCGCGCGTGCGCCATGACCGTGGATCGGGTCGCACCAGTCCGTGCACCGCGACTTCGTCGTGGATCCGCGCACCGGGCGCGCATGCGCGCAGAGCGTCGAGGAACCGTTCGCGGCCGACGCATCGCGCACCGTCCGCGGCATGCTCGGAGAGGATCTCGCCCGACGCGGTCCGCAGAATCACCCGGTCGACTCCCGTGCCCTCGCGATGCCAGTCCCGCCCCGGAGCGATCCGCCCGAGCGCGTCGAGTCCGTTCGGCATGAGGATGAACCCCATCCCCGCGGGTGCCCCCTTGGGGCGGCGCTCGAACAGGCGCACATCGGCGCCCCATTCCGACCGACTCAAGGCCGCGCCAAGCGCGAGCCCACCTACGCCACCGCCGATGATGATCGATCGCATGCAGAGCCTCCTCAGGCGAAGCCGAGACGACGGCTTCACCCCCAGTCCGCACGGAGGGCTCGGTTCTCTCAATATCCAGCGCGGATTCAGCGGGCCCGTTCGCCCGCCTCGACCGGGACGGGCAGCCGGTTCGCCGCAGGCGGCAGCGGGCAGGTCGCGAATGGAGTGAAGCTGCAGGGCGGGTTGTAGGCGCGGTTGAAGTCGAGCACCGCCGTGCCGGCGGAGGGCGCCTCGACCGCGAGGAATCGGCCTCCGCCGTAGCTCCCGCGGCCGTTGGTCAGGTCGCCGAAGACGACGAAGAAGCCGCCGCCGCCGCCATCGGTTGCGATCAGGCGGAACGGCGAGCCGCCGACGACGCCCTCGAGGTACGCGGCGACCGGCTGCTGTTCGACGAACCCGGTCACATTGGTGATCGGGACCGTTTCGCCCGCCATCGCCGGCTGGACGCGCGCCTCGATGACCAGGGCGGGATCGAAGGGATAGAGCCCGATGCCCCCGAACCCCGTACGGGTCGGACTCAGATTGTCCTTCACACGGAGCGCGAGCCGGCCGTTGCGCCGGATGAGGGTGAACGAGACCGGCCCGCTTCGGATCACCGATGCTTCACCGGCCGCATCGGCGGTCAGCGGACGCGCCTCGGATCCGCCGTGTGGCGTGAAGGTGGCGGCATCACCGGCCACGGTGATTGTGCCCACGAGCCCGTCGGCGCAGTGCGCGTAGCGAAGCGTCGCTTCCGCGGCGGATCCGAGCGAGTACGAGCCATCCTCGAGGAAGTCGAGTCCGACGAGCGTGAGCCAGCCGTCGTCGGCGCAGAGCGACCGCAAACGCGCCTGATGCCAGGCGTCGCGCTG
>JBEAQW010000218.1:0-10893 GCA_041163725.1 Planctomycetota bacterium | reverse complement strand
GGCGGTACGAACCGCCGCATGTTCGAAGCCGGCTGACCGCGTGGACCGCGTAGACTGCCCGCGTGCCAGATCCCGCCGCCATCCTTGGAGGACTCGCGTTCCTCGGCGTCTCCGGTGGCCTTGTCTACGCCGGCGCCGTTGCGGGCGTCGTGCGCGAGGCGCTGCGGCCCGAACGAAAGTCGATGGGGTGGGCCCTCGCGCGCGGGCTGCCGAGCGAACCAACCGCCTGGGGACTCCCCGCCCGTGAATGGACCTTCGAGTTCGAGGGTGCTCGCTGCCCCGTGTTCGAGATCGGATCGGATGATCCGGCCGCGCCGACCGCGATCGTCGTCCATGGCTTCGCGCGCTCCCGCTACGACTCGCTCGCGAGGCTCGGACCACTGCTTGCACACGGGCAGCGCTTCCTGCTTCCCGATCTTCCCGGCCACGGCGACGCGAGTGGGCGAGGTACGAGCCTGGGAACCCACGAGGACCGCTTCATCGGCGCGCTTGCGGCGCACGCGACGACGGGCGAACTGCTGCTGATGGGCCACTCCCTCGGCGCGACGGCCGTGATCCATGCCGCTGCATCCGACGCACTGCGCCCGCGCACGACCGGCGTGGTTGCGCTCGCACCCTACGAACGCCTCCGCACACCGCTTGGAGCACGGCTCGCGCTGCGCGGACTGCCGAGGCAAGCGCTTGTTCCGCCCGCGCTGACGGCGATGGGTCTCGTCGGCGTGAAGGAACGATCGACGCGCGAGTCCGCGGCGCGGCTCGAGGCGCCACTCGTCGTACTTGCAGGCGAAGCCGACCCGGTGACGCCACTCGAGGAGGCCAGGGCGATCGCCACCGCCGCGCCCCTCTCGCGGTTCGCATCGATCGCGCACGCCCGTCACGACGATTTCGCATCGCTCGGCCGAGACGAGCTCGTTGCGGGCCTCGCGTGGCTCGCCCACGGCCAAGGCACGGCGCGCGAGGCGACTGCTCGTCCCACGGCATGATCGTGCCGAACGCAGGAAGCACGACGCGCGCCGGGGTCTCCGGGCGCGCGCCGTTCGGTTGACTGGATGGACTTGCCCGCGTGCGCGGGCCATCGCACCGCCTACTCACCCTGCGCGGCGGCAGGGAGCTGGCGATAGCGGGTCATGTAGCCCGACTTCGTCGCGGTGAACTCGAGGAATCCATAGCCGAAGCAACGCTTGACCACCTCGGGCTTCATGAGCTCGTAGAAGCCCGCGACATCCTCGAGTCCGACACCGAGTCCCGGCACCTCGGACTCGTCGAGATCGGCCATCGCGCCCAGGTTTCCCGCGACCTCCTGCATGGAACGCGCGGCCGATTCGATCTGCCGCGCGGTGTCGTACCAGCCGAAGCCGACGAGCTCACCCTTCGGCATCGACTGCATCGCCTTCGCGAAGTCGGGGTCGGCCGCGAGCCCGGTCTCGCCCTTCGCGTCCATCGAGCGCATGGCCTGCTCGACCTCGGCGACCTCGCCGAGCACCATGAAGCCGCCGCCGATGCCGACGGCGACCGGGCTGAACTCGTCGGACATGATCGTCATGCCGTTGAAGTCGCGCGACTGGAGGCCGAGCGGGAAGAGGTTCAGGAGATCCATCACGGCCGCCGACGAGTCCTTGTCATTCTTCATCGAGATCGCGAAGACACCCGCGCTCGGCATCTCGCCCGCAGCGGGCTCCGACGACCAGGTGTAGACCTCCGGCCCCATCGCGGCGAACGCTGCCTCGAGCGCCGGGCGGTAGATGTCGAGCTGCGGCTTGATCATGTCGCCCTGCTCGGGCGGCATACCACCGATGATGCTGTCGAGCATGGGCACGATGCGGTCGAAGCGCACATTGATCCGGCCGAAGCCGAGTGCGTCCGAAGGGACGATCGCCGGCGGCGCCTTCGCTTCGGTCGAGTGGTCGACGAGCGAGAGCAGACCGACCTTTCCATCCGGAACATAGATGCCGGCGCAGGTCTCGAACACGCCGTCCTTCGCGTGCACGCCGAAGCTCCACGCCTTGATGTCGCCGAAGAGCTGCTGGACGAGAGGCTCGACGAGCATGAGCTGCGGCACGAGGCCGAACAGAGGCTTCGCCTGCTCGGTCGCGATCATCGCGTAGATGTCCTGCGTACCGCCCGCGAGTTCCATCGCGCCCCTGAAGGTCTCGCTGTCGCCGACCGGGTCCGCGCGGTCGCCGTCCACGCGTGCGAGGAGCGCATCCATCGCCTCCATCGACGATGCGAGGAGGAGGCGTCCCTTGTCGTTAGTCATGACGAGTTCGCTCGGCGCGAGGTCCGGCATGGCGCCGAACGGATCGAACTCGTCGCCGAACTCGTCGTCGAAGTCACCATCCATGCCGTCTTCCTCGCCACCGTCGGCATCCGGGAGGATCACCACGCGGCGCCCGCGGATCTCATCGGACTTCGGCTCGGCACCGGCTTCCTTCGCGTCCTTCTGCATGCTCTCGAGAAGCGCGTCGCAGAGCTTCTCCGCGCCCTCGCCACCCTTCGACCAGTCGAAGAACATGATGAACTCGGGCATGGGCAGGCCAAGTTCCTCATCGATGCCGAACGCAACGGCGAGTCCGGCGCTCGCGGGCCAGGTGATGTCCTCGCGCGCGATGCCCGCCTCCGCGGCCGCCTCGGCGAGGCCCTTCTCGAGCGCCTCCTTGAACTCCTTCACATCGTCGGCGATCGACGGATCGGCCCACAGCTTGCCGAACGCGGTCGGACCGAGGCGCTCGATCGTGCCATGGATGTCGTCCGCCCCGAGGACGAACAACGACTTCGCGGGCGCGACATCGCGGATCGAGAGCGTGTCGCCTGCGAGCGCGGGCGACGCGAAGGTGGTGGCGATCAACAGGCTGGCGGCGATGGGAGTGGCTCGGTTCACGAGTGGGTTCCTTGGTCTTCGATCGGTTTCGACTGGATCCGGCGGAGCCGGGGTTGACGCACCGCGGCGCGGTGCTGGGTCGCGCTCGTTGTGGATTCAGCGTCCGGAGTTTCCGGAGGCGCCGTCCCCTCCACCGTCGCTGCTTCCATCCTGGAGCGAGGGCGGTCCGCCGGCGCTTCGGCGCGTCGGGGGCTTCTGGTAGTTGTGGCCGGAGTTGGGGTTGTTGCGGTCGTAGGCGAACGCCTCGCGGTTGCGGATGAAGTCCTTGACATACCGCGCCGGGATCGCGAACCCGAGGGCCTCGCCTCCGCGGATGCCCATGTTGGTGATGCCGATGACCTCGCCCTTCGTGTTGAAGAGCGGGCCTCCCGAGTTGCCGGGATTGATCGGCGTGTCGGTCTGGATGTAGGTGAGGCCGTCGAAGTTCCGCTGGGTCGTCGAGACGACACCCTGCGTCAGCGTCCGCTCGAGACCGAGCGGATTGCCGATCGCGAAGACCCCCTGCCCGATCTCGAGGCGCTCGGCGTCCTGCACGGGCGCGAACAGGAAGTCCGCGTCATCGGGATGCTCGAGCTTGATGAGCGCGAGATCGAGGTGGTTGTTGATGGCGACGAGCTCGACATCGTCGATGTCGGTGCGCTTGAGCGTGCCGTCGGCCTGCGCGAACCAGACGGTCGCGCGCAGGTTCGTCTCACCCTGCACGACATGGGCGTTCGTGATCGCGTAGCCCTCCCGGGAGAGGATGACGCCCGATCCGAGTCCGCCCGGAGTCGAGACCTTGATGACCGCGGGGCCGATGTTCTTCGCGAGCTCGCGCGGCGGGAGCTCCGCCAGCCCGACCGCGGTCGAATAGAGCGTGGCGAGACGGGTCTGGACCTTCGCGCCCGCGTTGGTCGACTCGACCGTCGCGACATCGTCCATCGTGAAGCTGAGGACATCGGGTCCGACATCGATCCACAGCCGCCGGTCCGTCCGCTTCAGGATGACGCCCTCGATCGAGGCGCCGCTCTTGAGGCGCACGACATCGCGGGGATCCCCGTCGTCGGCGCGCGCGTGCGATGCAGCGGCGACACCGGCGAGGATGGCGGTCGAAAGGAGGATGCGCGCGGTCTTGATCATGCTCTCTCCTCGGAATGCTCTGTCCGCGGAACGCCCCGTCGCCGCGCGGACATTCCGCAACGGCGCGCGCGTGGATTCACAGGCGCGCGGGAGGGCCTACTATACCCGCCACGGCGAGACGCCCGCAGGACCTCTTCCCGCGGCATTCCGTCCCGCTCCGTCCCGGCGTCACCACCGATGAGAAAGATCACCGCCCGCGTCCTCACGCTCGCCCGCGTCCTTCCAGCAGCCTGTCTCGCGTTCTCCGCGGGTGCGGGCGCGCAGGACTCCGACATCGCCGCCTACTTCGGCTTCGACGGACTTGAGGTCGTCAAGATCGACCGCGGTGCCGGTCCCATCGCGATCGCCGACATGGACGGCGACGGCCGCGAGGATCTTCTCGTCGCCAACAACTTCAAGAGCCGCATCGAGCTGCACCTGCAGAAGCCCAATGCCTCGCCGGACGATCCGATCGAGACCGGCGGCGGTGTCAACGAGGTCCCCCCGCACTGGCGCTTCCGCCGCGTGGAGATCCCCGTGTCGCACCAGGTCAACGCGATCGTCCCCTACGACTTCGACGGAGATGGCCGGCTCGACATCGCCTACGCGGGACAGCCGGGCACGATCGTCTTCATGCGCCAGTCGAGTCCCGGCGAGTTCGAGGTCGATCGCCGCATTCCGCAGAAGGGACTGAGTTCGAGCCGCGACGGCTTCGTGATCGCCGATCTCATCGGTGATCCGCGTCCCGATCTCGCGGCGATCGTCGGCGGTGAGATCACCGTCTGGCCGCTCGAGGGATCGCCGAACGGCGGTAGCAAGCTCGGCGAGGCGGTCGAACTCGGAGCCGGCGATCCGCTCGTCGCGATCCTGGTCGGCGACTTCGATGGCGACGGACACAACGACCTCGCCGGCATCTCGCCCGACAGCGCCGCGCCGATCCGCATGTGGCTGGCGAGCGTCGAGAAGAACGAGTCGGGTGCGCCGATCGCGCGGCTCGGCGCGCAGCGTCGCTTCGAGATGCCCCCGCTGCGAGAGGCGAGCGTGCTGCGCCTCCCGGGGATGAAGAAGGACCTCATCGCGCGCATCGAGCGGCAGAGCAAGCGCATCGTCGTCGAGGAACTCGTCGAGGATGCAAGCGGTGGAACCGAGGCGTCGATCGAGGTCTTCTCCACGAAGGGCGGCAAGAAGCGGGCCTTCGCGGTCGCCGATGTCGACGGCGACGGCCTCGTCGATGTGCTCGCCACCGATCCCGCCTCGAGTGCCGTCACCGTGTACCGCCAGAAGGCGGGCCGCGGCCTGCAGCCTGGCGTCTCGCAGCCGAGCTTCGCCGAACTCGACGCGATCGCGGCGGGCGATGTCGACGGCAAGCCCGGCGACGAGGTCTTCGTGCTCTCCGAGAAGGAAGGCGTCGTCGGTCGGTCGCGCTGGGAGAACGGAGCGCTCTCGTTCCCGCAGGCGATGCCTGTCTCGGCCGGCTCCACGCCGTCCGTGCTCTCGCTCGTGCGGCTCGAGTCCGGGCCGCGCGTGGCGGTCGTGACGAAGGATGGGCGCAACTACCAGATGGAGGTCCTGACGGTCGACGGCTCCGGCGAACCGGATGTCATCAAGCTCGGCTCCCTCGTCAAGGGACCGGACGCCGTCCTCGATCTCGACGCCGACCAGGACGGACTCGTCGACCTCCTGCTCTTCACGGCTGACAAGCCGATGTCGATGCTCGAGGCGATCGAGAAGGACGGCAAGCGCACCTTCGAGGTGCGCGAGTCGAAGGACATGGGCCAGTTCGGACTCGCGCAGGCCGCGAACGCCGGCAACTCCGTCGCCTTCGATGTCGATGGCGACGACAAGCCCGAACTCGTGATCGCCGACCGCAACTTCATCCGCGCGCTCCGCTACGCGCCCGAGGCGACGCCGCCGGGCTGGCAGGTCGTCGCGCAGATGAACGCCTCGCGTGCCGACGCGAAGCTGGTCGCGCTGACCGTGCGCGACGGGCTCCTCGTCGCGAGCGACCGCGAGAACGGCGCGCTGGCGGAGTTCGCGCGCGGCGAGGACGGCAAGTGGACGCAGAGCGATGAGCACGCCGTCACGGGAATCAAGTTCGGCCCCGTTCGCGCCGGGAACTTCCACGGCGAGGGCGCGGCGTCGGTCATGCTCGTGGGCGACGATGCGTTCGCCATCGCGCAACTCGAGGGACGACGGCTCGTCCTCGAGGAGATCGACAGCCACCGTGGCGACCGCATCCAGCAGGTCGACCACGAACTCGCCTCGGGCGATGTGAACGGCGACGGCTTCAGCGATCTCATCGTGCTCGATGCCGGCGAGCAGTCGCTCGGCATCCTCAGCTTCAGCGAATCGAGGCGCCTGGTTCCCGTCACGCGCTTCACGGTGTTCGAGTCGCGGATCTTCCAGGGCGGCGAGCCGCGCGAGTTCGAACCGAGCGTCGCGCTGATCGCGGACCTGACCGGCGACGGCGCAGACGACATCGTGCTGCTCTGCCACGACCGCGTGCTGCTGTATCCGCAGTCGAAGAAGCCGGGATAAGTGACGCGGGTTACTTCGAGGAGGCCTGCGGCTGCCAGAGCGCGGGAGGCGGATCGTCGGGGGCGGCAACCTCGTAGTGGCGGAGCGCCTCGTTGAAGAGCCGGGACTCGCGGGCGTCCTCGGGATTGGGAGCTCCATACTCCTGTTGGTAGGCCTCCAGCGCGCGAATCGCCTGGGACATCGTCTTGCCGGACTCAACGTCCTGGCCGAGACGGAACTCGAACCAGGCCTGCCGTGCGAGGTGCAGTGCGCGCTCGCGCTTCGCGGCTCCGATCAGTTGCTCGCGCTCCTCGATCGCGATCTGGCAGGCACGCATGTCGAGCTCGGAGTCGGACGACTGCTCGAGCGCTCGGAGCCTGCGCCGATCCTCGGAGTTCTCGTTGCGAAGTTCGTTCAGACGCCCCCAGTTCAGCTCAAGAAGCCTGCGCTGATCCTGAAGCGCGAACGCCACCGAGTCGCGACTCGCCTGAAGAGACTTCGCGACCATGTCGACATGATTCTGCGCATCGGGATGTACGGTCATCGCGCCCGCTCCAGGCGCGATCAGCTGACGCGCGAACGACCCCAGCGCGACCATCATGCAGCAGCCCATGACGAGCGTGACGCGCTGCCGACGCACGTACTTCCTCGCGCGATAGATCGCGGTCGGCGGAACCGCCTCGACGGTGCGCCGCGCGAGGTAGTTGCGGATGTCCTCCGCCATGCGCGCGGGGCTCGCGTACCGGTCCGCGGGATTCTTCCGCATCGCCTTCAGGGGAATCCAGCCGAGTTCGCCGCCGAGCACCCGCGCGAGGCGCTTCGGGCTCAGGCGACGGAAGCTGGCCACGCGCTGCGCGTGCTCCGCGTTCTCGGCCTGCGTGCCGACGAACCGCTCCCGCGGGGACGGGGGCAGCTGCGAGCAAATGGTCTCGCGGATCTCGTCCTGCGTGCGGCCGCGGATGGCACTCGACGCGAAGGGCGTCGCCCCCACGAGAAGCTCGTACAGGATCACGCCGAGCGCGTACACATCGCTGCGCTGGCTGATGTGCTCGTCCTCACCCATCGCCTGCTCGGGGCACATGTACTCGTAGGTGCCGACCATCTGCCCCGCCTCCGAGGCGATGCACTCGTCGCTCATGCACCACTGCCGAGTCATCGCGATGCCGAAGTCGATCACCTTGACCGTCGCGCCGCCATTTCCGTCCGGCTCCACGAGGATGTTCGACGGCTTCAGGTCGCGGTGGACGATCTCCTTGTAGTGCGCGAACTGCACCGCCTCGCAGACCTGGATGAACAGCTGGAGCCGCTCCTGGATCGTGAAGCGATGCTCGTTGGCGAACTTCACGAGCGGACACCCCTTGACATACTCCATGACGAAGTAGGGCCGACCGGTGCGCGTCTTGCCCGCATCGATCACCTTCGCGATGTGCGGGTGATCGAGCAGCGCGAGAAGCTGGACCTCCTGGTTGAACCGCTCGAGGACGGTCGTCGAGTCGCGGCCACGCTTGAGCACCTTGATCGCGACCAGCTTGTCGTAGTCCTTCGTGCGCCTCGCGAGCCACACGGTTCCGAACCCACCCTCGCCGAGCCTGTTGAGCAGTTTGTACGGCCCCAGCTCGTCACCTTCGGCCTCCTCGTCCCGCGCGCCGCCATAGCGCGCCGAGCCGACCGAGCTGCCGCGCCATGAGGCGTGGTTCGACCGGTGCGAGGAACCGCCGGCGTCGTGGGATGCCCAGTGTGAGTCGCCACCGAGCGGCTGCGTCTCATCGGGCGAACCGCTGCCGTCGCTCGATCGTGCATCGCGGATGCGCCCAGGCAGGGCGTGCGAGTGCCGATCTTCGTGCTGCTCGGGATAGGGCTCAGAGTGTGGATCCATGCGGGTCTCCCACCGCGCAATCCTTGCGCGGGACAACTGTAAATCGTCCGAGACCCCCGCTTCCTCAAGCAGCAAACCGCACCTGCGGCGAGGCGCAGGTGCGGGTCGTGCGGTCTGTGAGGGTTGGCGCGGAAACGCGCTCCGTGCGATGAGGCGCCGTGTGGCGGCGGACGGACGCGCGGCGTGCGCTTATCGAGCCGACATCGGCACGTACGCGATGGCGTGCGGGCCGTTGTACTTCGCCTTCGGGCGGATCAGGCGATTGTCCTGCAGCTGCTCGATGCAGTGGCCGGCCCAGCCCGACATGCGGCTCATCGCGAACATGCAGGTGAAGAGATCGGTCTTGATGCCGAGGCAGTGGTAGGTCGTCGCGCTGTAGAAGTCGACGTTCGGGAAGATGCCCTTGCCGGCCTTCGCCTCGAGGACGAGGCCCTCGATCCTCTGGCTCATCTCGAAGAGGCGGAGGTTGCCGGTGTCGGTCGCGATCTGCTTCGCGAAAGTCTTGAGGTAGGTCGCGCGCGGGTCGTACGCCTTGTAGACGCGGTGACCGAAGCCCATGATGAGCTCCTTGCGCTCGAGCTTGCCCTTGATGAACGGCTCGACGTTGTCCATCGAGCCGATCTCGTCGAGCATGATCATGACCTCCTCGTTGGCGCCACCGTGGAGCGGCCCCTTGAGCGTGCCGACGGCGGTGGTCATCGCGCTGTACATGTCCGACAGCGTGGCGATGGTGACGCGGCCCGCGAAGGTCGACGCGTTGAGACCGTGATCGGCGTGGAGGATCAGGCAGATGTCGAGGCCCTTCGCCATGGCCTCGGTCGGCTTCTCGCCGTTGAGCATCCACAGGAAGTTCGTTGCGATGTCGAGGCTCGCGTCGGGACGGACGAAGTCCTTGCCCGAGCGGTGACGGTCGAAGTTCGCGATCAGGGTCGGCGTCTTGGCGACGAGGCGCAGCGCCTGGCGCTTGGCACGCGCGATGCCCGCATCGTCGGTCGTGCTCGAGTCGGCATCGGCGTCGTGCAGCGCGAGGGCCGACACGAGGGTGCGCAGCGCGTGCATCGGCACCGCGTCCTTCGGGAACGACCGGATCATGTCGTAGATCGCGTCGGGGATCTCGTACTCGGCCTGCAGCGCCGACTTGAGCGCGTCGAGCTCCGCCTGGGTCGGGAGCTTCGTGTTCCACAGGAGGTACACGGTCTCCTCGTACGACGAGTTGCGTGCGAGCGAGTCGATGTCGATGCCCACATACTCGAGCACGCCCTGCGCGCCGTCGATGAACGACATCTGCGTCTCGGCGGCGATCGTGTTCGCGAGGCCCTTGTCGAAGATAGGGGCGGCGGGTGCGGCGGGCGTCGTGCTCATGGTGGTCATCGTGACTGGCGGTTCCGTGATGGGCTGGTCGGTGGCTGCGGATGTGGCTGCGGACATGCAGTGGCTCCCGGTCGCGCGAGGCGGCCCTGAGAGGTGATCTTTCTCAACCCTCCGCCCCGCGATCGCGCAAAAACGCGGCTCGGTTCGAAGAGCGAAGATGCTAGCGAATCGAGCGGCGCAATGGAACCGGGTGCCGAGGAAGCTCCCGAAATCGGGCCTCACCTGTCCATCCATGATGCGCTCCGCGGGGGGTCTCGTTTCCCGGGGTCGTATGATGGCTCCCGATGTTCCTGATTCCGACCGGCACCGACCGCGATACGGGAAGGCGGGCGGTCTTCGTCCCCCTGCTGATCGCGATCTGCACCCTCGCGTTCCTCGTCGGCCGGCCGGGCGCCCCCCTCGCACCGCTCCTCGGTGCCGAGAAGCTGGGCGTCGCGTTCGTCGGGTTCGAGTGGTGGCAGTTGTTCTCCTACCAGTTCCTGCACGGCGGCTGGTTTCACCTGATCTTCAACATGTTCTTCCTCGCGGCCTTCGGCATCCTGCTCGAGGGTCGACTGGGCCACCTCGCATTCCTTGGCGTGTTCCTCGCAGGAGGAGCAGTCGCCGCCGCGGTGCAGGTCGGGATCGGGCACCTCGTCGCCCCGTCGGGTGACATCGTCCCCTCGATCGGCGCGAGCGGATCGGTCAGCGCGCTCATGGGAATGGCCTTCGCGCTGCATCCGAACGCGCATGTCCGCGGCATCGCCATCCCGCAGTTCGTGCGCGCGGAGACCTCGCTGCGCTGGCTGATGATGTTCGCCGTCTCCCTCGACATCGTGCGGACGCTCCTCGACTGGAGCGGCGCCGGCCGCTCGGGCATCGCGACGCTCGCGCACCTCGGGGGGCTCGGCTTCGGACTCGCGCTCGGGTTGGCGGTCCTCGCACTCGGCCTCGTCCGCCGCGACGATGTCGACCTCCTGTTCATGCTGCGCCAGTGGAACCGACGGCGCGCGATGCGGGCCGCGATGGCGGATTCCGGTACCGGGGGGCCCGAGGGCTCGGTGGCGAAGCGCGTACGCGCGGAAGCCGGCGTCCAGGAAACGGAAGGCCAGCGCACCCTTCGCAACACGATCGCCGCCGCGCATCGGGAACGGGACTACGCGCTCGCCGCGCA
>JBEAQW010000217.1:0-4450 GCA_041163725.1 Planctomycetota bacterium | reverse complement strand
TGCTGACCTACTTCTTCTTCTCGGTCGAGCACAAGGGCGTGGTCGGCAAGACCGCCCGTCTCGGCATCTGGTTCCTCATGATCACCTTCGGGTCGGCGTTCGGCCTGACCGTGATGGGCCGCATCACGCTGCTCTCGCAGCGCTTCGAGTTCCTCTTCAAGGACTGGCTCGGCATCGGGTGACCGCCGCCGGCACGCGTCCGCCCCCGCGGAGCGCGCGCCGACGGCGTACCGCGCATCGCCGTCTACCGGCGCCGGCGGCCGATGCAGCCCGCGAGCGCGAGGAGCGCGCACGCGCCGGGTGCCGGGGCAGGGGTGCCCGAGACCATGATGTTGTCGAAACGCACGCTCCCGGAGGAGCTCGTTGCCCCGTCGACGACGATCCGAAGCGACGCGAACCCGCTCGCCGTGAACTCGGCCATGCTGAACTTGACCTCCACGAGTTCCCATGCCGTCGCATTCGAGGCGAACTCGTGCGCCGTGAGCCAGCCGAATCCACTCCAGTACTCGACGCGGTTCATGGACGGACCCGTTGCGGAGCGGCGGGTCGCGAAGCTGAGCATCAGATCGCTGTGGCCGCCGGTCTCGAAGTCGAGCCGCATCGAGGTGCCGTTCGCGAGCGTACCGATGGCGGCCAGCGCGTTGCCCGCCACATCGCCCTTCAGTCCGCCGAGCGTGGTGCCCTGCAGCACCGACGCGCTCGCGCCGAGCCCGAGCACATCGAGTGTGCCGATGCCGACATCGGCGTCGTAGAGCGTCCACTGCGTGGGATCGACGGCGTTGAGGTTCCACGAGGCGACGACCTCGCCGCGCGCCTGCGGTGCGATCCAGACGACCGCCACCGCAAGGGCGGCAACCGCCGCGCGGAGGGCTGCGAGCCGCCGAAGCGCGTGCGGCACGATCCGATACATCGATTGAGACATCCTTTCCATCTCTCTCCGTCCTTTCCCGGGCATCGCCCAGCGCTGTGCCCCGCGTGTGCACGCGGGCGTTCTTCGTACACCCGCGCACGCGCGCGGGAGTCCGATCGCCCGGCGGCGGTGTCGATCGCGCCTCCATGCGCGCGGTCGACCGCTGACGCGGGTGATCTCGGACGGCGCGGAAGATAGGGCTCGTCGCGGACCCTCCTCGGGATGCTGCTTTTCTTCGGGCCACTTTTCTCGATGCGAGCGCCCGGTCCACCGCGATTCCCGATCGCGTGTTGAAAATCGCATCGCACCGAGCGGAACACCGCGCCGCACGGCCCGATGGCGTGCATCGATGGGTTTCCGCTACCGTCCTCGAGACGCGGTGCTCGAAGCGCGACCCGACTCATTCCTCGATTCCATCCCGAAGCAGACCCATGACCACGCCGAATCCCGCCGCCGCGTCGAATCCCGAAGCCGAGTGGTACTGGTCGCAGCGCGGCACGACGCTCGGTCCGATCGACTTCGAGGAACTATGCCGGCTCGCGAGCATCGGATCGATCGGGCCGGATACCTGGGTGTACGAGTCGGCGGCAGGCGAATGGCGCGCCGCGTCGTCGATTCCCGGCCTCTTCGTCCACGGTCCCTCGGTCCCGCCGCCGGACGCAGCGACCGCGGTGCCTCCGGTGAACCCCGAGGCCGCGCGCGCCGTCCCGTCACAGGCCGATGCCGCGCCCTCCGCGGTCGATCCGCGCACGGCGGCGATCATCTGCCGCGCCTCGGTGATGCTCAGCCCGTTCGTCAATGTCGTCGCGGTCGCGGGCCCCATCGTGATCTGGGCACTCGCGCCGAAGGACCGCCAGGTCGTCGCCGAGGCGAAGTCCGCGCTCAACTGCATGCTGATCGCGTTGATCGTCTGGGTCGTCTCGATCCTCGTCGCGATCGTCGGCGCGATCTTCATCGTCGGACCCATCGTCGCGGGAATCGTGATGATCGGCACCGCGGTCTACCTCGTCGTCAACGGCATCCGCGGCATCATCGCGGCGTCGCGCGACGAGCGCTTCGAGTATCCGTGGCTTCCGACGATCCTCGGCTGAGCGCCGCCGCGAGCGCCGCCGCGCGTCACGCCGACGCCGGCTGCGCGACGAGTCGGACCGCAAGCTCGATCGCGGACTTCATCGAGCCCTCGCTCGCCTGGTTCCTGCCGGCGATCCCGAACGCGGTTCCGTGATCGGGACTCGTGCGCACGATGGGAAGGCCGAGCGTGACATTCACGGCCTTGTCCCAGCCGAGCAGCTTCACCGGAATCAGCCCCTGGTCGTGGTACATCGCGACCACGAGGTCCCACGATCCGGCCGCCGCGTCGATGAACACCGTGTCGCCCGGGAATGGTCCGTGCACATCGATGCCGTGCGCCTTCGCCATGTCGATCGCGGGACGGATCACGCGCGACTCCTCGTCGCCGAAGAGCCCGTTCTCGCCCGCGTGCGGATTGAGGCCGCACACCGCGATGCGCGGATGCGCGATGCCGAGCTGCAGGCACAGTTCATGCCCGAGCACGATCGGCTCGTGCACGCGGCCGATCGTGAGCAGGTTGCGGATGTCCATGAGCGGGACATGCGTCGTCGCGAGCACGACCTTCAGGCGCGGGGAGACGAATGCCATCGCCTGCCGCCGCGACTTCGTGCGTGCGCCGAGGAGTTCGGTGTGTCCCGGCCAGCGGAAGCCCGCCATCGCCCAGGACTCCTTCGAGATCGGTGCCGTCACGATCGCGTCGAGCCGTCGCTCGTCGGCCTGCGGCAGCAGCGCGTCCTGGATCGCGTCCTCGACGAAGTTCTTCGACGCGAGCCCGCCGCTCTTCGACGGCTCGCGGTCGGAGCCGAGCGTGCCTGCGATCGCATAGTCGATCACCGTGAAGTCACCGAGCGCGCCGGCGCCGTCGCGTGCGTGCTCGACGCTGGTGCGGAACCAGAAGGGATGCACGCCCGCCTGTTCGGCCGCGCGGAGCATGACCTCGTTGTCGCCGTAGATCACGAAGCGCGCCGACGCACGGAGCGCCGGGTCCGAGAGCGCCTTGACCACGACCTCGGGGCCGATGCCGAGCGGATCGCCCATCGTGATCCCGATGGTCGGACGGTGCGCGGTCACTGCTTGCTTGCGCTCCAGATGACGACTTCCGAACCTTCGGCCAGCGCCTCCCACACCAGCGCGACATCGTCGGCGAGCAGGCGCACGCAGCCGAGGCTGCGGTCGTGGCCGATCGAGTCGGGGTCGATGGTGCCGTGGATGCCGTAGCCGAGAAGCGCCGAGTTCGAGGATTCGATGCCCTCGAGACCGAGCCAGTACTCGCCGATCGGATTCGCGGGATCGTCGGCCTCGAAGCGTTGACCCGTCACCGGGTGGATCCACTCGGGGTTGATGAGCTTCGAGTTCGAGCGGACCTTGAACGCGCCCGACGGCGTGCCGTTCGCCTCGCCCAGACCGACCGCAAGCGATGCCACGACCACGCGCTCGTCGCCCGATCCGATGCACAGGTAGAGTCGGTAGTCGCGCTTCGACACCACGGCGCTGAACGGACCGTTCGGAAGCTTCAGACGCTTGCCGACCTGGATCGCGCGCGGGTTCTTGATGTTGTTGAGTCGCGCGACGAGGCGCCAGTCGCAGCCGAGCTTGTTCTTGCGCACGATCTTCTCGAGCGAGTCGTTCGGCTGGATCGTGTACTGCGTGCAGATCGGGTCGTTCGCGTTGTAGACCGGCGTGAGGAAGAGCTGCGCGCTGAGGTGGCTGAGCGCGTCGGCGGCCTGTCGCGACTGGGCCTCGTCGAGCGTCCCGCCGAGCAGGGCCTGCGAGAGAAGGAGGCGCGCCTTGACCGGTTCGCTCGCGGCGAGGCCGAGGCCTTCCTGAAGCTTGGCGACCGCGGGCGATGACGCCGTCGACTGCTGCGGGAGCGGGTCGATCGCGCCGTTGAAGCCGTTGCCGAAGTAGGGGGGCGTGAGGCGCTCGGCCGGCTTTTCGGCGGGCTGCTCGATCGGCGGTTCGTCCTGCTTCACCGGCTCGACGGCTGGTTGCGTACCGTCCTGCGGCTCGGCACCGGCGTCGGCCGTCGACTCCGTCGCAGCGGGTTCGCCCATCGGTGCACCGCCCAGGGCGGACTCGGCTTCGTTCACCGGCGACGCGTGTATCTCCAGCGCGTCGCGGCGCGAGGTCGGTCCCGATCCATCGAGTTCCCCGTCCTGCTGTGCGGGCTGGTCGGTCACGGAAGCGGGCATCGAGGGTGACGCCTCGGACGCGTTCGCCGAGCGCGGGCCGAGCGCTTCTCCACCACCACGCATGAGCCAGATCGCTCCACCGACGGCTGCGACGGCTGCGGCCGAGACGAGGATGAAGGTGATGCCGCCACGGCCCTTCTGGGTCGAGGCGACGCGTTCGGTCCGGCTGCTCTGGCTGGCGAGGCCCATGTCTGGTTCCTGTTCTCTTTCCTGATCTGGTTCCGGATGGACGAGACGAGGGCGCGCATGTGACCGCGATCCGTCCCGACTGCTTCGC
>JBEAQW010000216.1:0-4820 GCA_041163725.1 Planctomycetota bacterium | reverse complement strand
CACCATGCGAGGCCGTCCAGTCGAACAGCGCGGCGATCTCACCCGCGCGCCAATGCGCGATCGGCTCGGCCTCGAGCAGCGAGCCCGTCGAGAGCACGCCGGCGCCGATTCCATCGGTCACCGGCCCACCGCCCGCACGCACGCGCGCCGCAAGATCGACGAACCATCCGTGCTCGAGCGACTGGAAGGACTGGCGACCGTGGCGATCGAGTTCGCGCACACCGTCGAACGCGCTCGGCGCGACCGACGAGATCGGCTCGCCGATGGCGCCGGCGATCCTGTGCGCGATGGCACAGTCCGATGTGGCCCCCGGCTGCGCAAGCGTGAGGATGGCCGAAGGCCGGGCGCCGATCTCGCGCATCGAGAGCAGGATCAGACGCGAGTCGCGGCCACCGCTGAGGAGCACGGTCGGACTCGTGCCGGCGAGTCGGTCCCGCGTTGCCGTGAGAACGAGTTCGACGAGCTCGTCCTGCGAGGGTGCGCGCGCGTCGGCGAATCCGTCCGGTACCACCGCATCCGTGGAGACGCCGGCGAGCACGGTTCGCGTTCCGAGGGCGTAGCCGAGACGCAGCACCGTCGCGAGCCCGATGGGATCGACCGTGCTGTCCTTCCCAGCGAACGGTCCGATCGTGTCGACGGACGCGCCGTCCGCGCGGAGGAATCGCGGGCGGAGGTCACGCACGGCGCCAGGTCCGGCCGACGCGGCCGGAGTCGAGAGGCCGGCGGGCTGATGTCGCTGCAATCCGCTCATTGCAGCGGCGTGCATCGGCGAAGTTGGAGCACGGGCGACAAAGATGAAAAGAGCGCGGTCGCCGTTCCGTACCGGCGACCGCGCAAGCCCGAGAGAGTTCCGGGCGATGCGATTGTCTGTTCACTTCATGCGACGACGCATGATTCCGACTCCGACGAGTCCAAGTCCCGCGAGGATCGCTGGTGCGCCGATCGGCACGACCAGGAGCTGGTCCTGCGCCGATGCGTGCATCAGGCCGAGCAGGTTCGGTCCCATCGTTCCGAAGCCACCCTGCCCGAGCGATGCGAGCATCTGCGCGGCGGTCGCGTAGACGCCGCCCGTCTTGGAAGCCTGGAATGCGCCCTGCGCGAGGTTGAGCTGCGCGACGGCATCGGCTGCGGTCTCGGCGGTGAGGTTCTCGTGCGTGATCTCGTAGATCGCGATCTGGAACGCACCGGTGTCGACCGCGCCGCTCAGGCCCGCGTAGTAGCGGCGATAGAGATCGTTCAGAAGCTGCGCCTTCACCTCGCCCATCGGGCCGGGGGCGGTCGTCGGATCCTCGGCTTCGGGCACCATCGACGGATCGACCACATCGAAGGTGTAGGTCTGACCCTCGGTCACGCCCTCGAAGAGCTGCGTGCAGAAGCTCGTCCGCTCCTGTCCGTACACGCCCCAGCGGTGCGTCCCGACCGTAAGCGTCGAATACGAGGCGCTCGAACGGGCGCTCCAGGAGAGGCTGCTGTCGTAGCGAACCGCGGTCGTGGTCGGATTGCCGAACCCGAGGAAGGTCAGCGTCAGCGAATCGGCTGAGGCCGATCCAGCGAGCCCGAGAGCGAGAGCGATAGCGAGGCCGGAGGTCTTCATCTTTTCGTACCCATGATGGAGCGAGCAAGATCGAGCGCTGCCGACAACGACACCGTCGAACGCCCCGAAGGTAGGCCGAACTTAAGTCATGTCAAATCCGATGGTTACGATTTGACGGCATTGACAGTTCCAGCGGACTTATCGAACCTGTCCCATGTGGCCGATACTTCCGCTAGTTTCGAAAGGGGCGGCTGGGCCGCCACGCGAAGGAGTCGCGCCAAGGAGGAGCATGATGCCCGTTCGTGAGTTCACGCCTCATCGAGAGTCCACCGAGCCGCTGCATCGACGGCTTCTGTGTCTGTTCGTGGCCGCGTTGGTCGGCTCGACCGCCTCGGGCCCGGCTTGCGCGACGCCGGCAGCCACAACGCCGCAGGCGGCGACCCGCTCCGACCTCGCCTCCGAGGTCCGCGCGGCCGTCCTCGCATCGAAGCTGAACCCCGGCGCGATCGGCTACACGATCCTCGACTGCCACGGCGAGACCGTACTCGCCGCGAGCAACGCAACCCTGCCGCTGATTCCGGCGAGCAACCTGAAGGCGCTCACCACCGCGGCTGCGATCGACATGCTGGGCGAGCGGTTCGCCTTCGAGACCCGACTGGTCCTCACGCGCAACGGCGACCGCACGACGCTCACGCTCGTCGGCTCCGGCGATCCGGCGCTCTTCGACCCCGAGGTGCTCGGCTGGAGCGGACCGCGGGGCAACTGGACGACGGTCGATGCCGCGATCGATGCATGGTCGGGAGCGCTTCTGGCCGCGGGTGTCCGTCGCGTCGACGAGTTCGTCGTCGACGGCCGCATCTTCGACAACGAGCCCATCCCGACGGGCGATCGCAAGTGGATCGCCAACCGCGACGCCGGAACCTACGCGGTCGGCGTGTGGGGCCTGAACATCGGCGCGAACGCGGCAACGCTCCGGATCGCCGGACGGGACGGCGCGAAGCCTTCGGTCGCCTCGGCGGAACCTCCCTTCCCGTTCACGCTCACGCGGAACACCGCGACCGTGAACAGGCGGGCGAAGGAGACCTTCTCGATCACCTACGGCGACGGTGCCGGCGGCGTCGAGATCAAGGGCAACCTGCGCCGCACGAGCGCGGAGTACGCCGTCGGCGTGCACCAGCCGATGCCGCTCGCCGCGGAGATGATCGCGAAGGGCCTCTCGAGCCGCGGAATCGCGGTGACCGCGTGGACCGTCGCATCGGCATCCGATCCTGCGGCCACCGGCGTCACCGTGCAGCCCGTGCTCTCGACGCCGATCGAGACGGTGCTCTACGGCGCCAACACCCACAGCAAGAACATCTACGCCGAGGCGCTCGTGAAGCGGCTCGGCGCGCACTGGACGAATCCCGGCGACCGCCCCATCGGCCCGCAGTACCGGTCGGGCTCGTGGTCCTCGGGCCACGACGCGATCCTCGAGTGGCTCACGAAGCGCCTGTCGACCGAGTGCAAGGGCGGCCTCTGCCTCGCCGACGGATCGGGCCTCTCCGACCGCAACCAGGTCACCGCCGACCTGATGGCGCGCATGCTCGCGTCGATGGCGTCGGATCCGCGCCACGCGCGCACCTACCTCGCGAGCTTCGCGCGCCCGTCGGGCGAAGGCACGCTCGAGAAGCGCTTCAAGGACGCGGAGCTCCACGGCATGTCGGTGTTCGCGAAGAGCGGCTACATCAACGATGTGAGCTGCCTGAGCGGAGTCATCGTCTCGCGGAGCGGCGAGGCGGTCGCGTGGAGCGTCCTCTGCAACGACCTCGGCGGAAAGGTGCGCGAGGCGAAGGCGCTGCAGGAGAAGATCGTCGAGTCGATCGCGCGCACGCTCGCCGACCGCGCCCCCGCCACGACCGCCGCCGCGCAACCCTGACCAACCGCACGCGAAGCACATGCTGACCACCTCCGGCATCATCGCGGTCTGCTGCGTCGCCCTGACGCTCGCGATGCTCATCCGCGGACGCGCGGGCAGCGACATCGTGATGGCGGGTGGCATCACGCTGCTCGTGCTCACCGGAACCCTTACGCCGCAGGAGGCCTTCGCAGGTCTCGCGAGTCCGTCGATCCTCACGATCGCACTGCTCCTCGTGATCTCGCAGGGCGTGATCGACACCGGACTCATCCAGTGGATCGGCCCCGCGCTCTTCGGGCGCACGCGGCGCGTCCTCCTGACGCAGCTCAGGCTCATGCTCCCCGTCGCGCTCGTCTCGGGGTTCGTGAACAACACGCCGCTCGTCGCGATGTGCATTCCGATCGTCCAGGAGCACGCGCGCCGCACGCGCATCTCGCCGGGCAAGCTCTTCATCCCGCTCGCGTTCGCCGCCACGCTCGGCGGCGTCTGCACGCTGATCGGAACGAGCACGAACCTCGTCGTGAACGAGATGTGGACCGCGCGCGGACTCGAGGGGTTCGCCCTCTTCGACCTCGCGTTCGTCGGCGTCCCCGTCGCGATCGCGGGCATCGCCTACATCGCGCTCGCCGGCCGCTGGCTGCTGCCCGAGAGCGGCGGCGCGAGTCTCGTCGGGATCGATCCGCGCAGCTACTCGGTCGAGATGCGGGCGACGGGCGCACCCGTCGCGGGCAACACCGTGGAGGGCGCCAACCTCCGCGGCCTCGAGGGGCTGTACCTCGCGGAGATCCAGCGCGGCGACGAGGTCATCGCACCCGTCGAGCCGACGACGCGCATCCTCGAGAACGACCGTCTCTTCTTCATCGGCGATGTCACGAGCGTCGTCTCGCTGCAGCGGATGCGCGGCCTCGCAGCCGCACAGGAGCAGTCGGCGAAGCTCGGGGGCGCGCGGCACCGCCGGTTCCTCGTGGAGGTCGTCGTCTCCGACTCGAATCCCCTGCTCGGCCGCACCATCCGCGAATCGCGGTTCCGCAGCGTCTACGACGCGGTGGTGATCGCCGTGTCGCGCGACGGCGAGCGGCTCACGAACATCAAGCTCGGCTCGGTGCGGCTCCGCCCGGGCGATGTGCTGCTGCTCGAGACGCAGGAGAGCTTCCTGAGCGCGTTCGAGCATTCGCGCGACTTCCTGCTCGTGCGCCGGCTCGAGGGCTCGGAACCCGTGCGGCACGAGCGCGCGCCGATCGCCGCGCTCATCCTCCTCTGCGTGGTCCTCGTCGCGGCCCTCGAACCCTTCGGTCTCGGCATGTTCGAAGCGGCCCTTGGCGGCGCCGCGCTGATGCTCCTCACGCGCTGCTGCACGGGCGCACAGGCGCGCAAGGCACTCAACGCGCGGCT
>JBEAQW010000215.1:0-4070 GCA_041163725.1 Planctomycetota bacterium | reverse complement strand
GGTCGTTGGATGGACTCGAGTCCGACTCAGCCCTTGCAGCCGCATCCGGCGCCGCAGCCCGCGCCGACGAGCTGCTTGCTCGCCGCTCCGGCCGCGATCTTCGCCTTCGCGAACTCGATCGCCGCCGCACCCGTCGAGCCCTTGCCGGCCTGCTTGAGCACCTCGAGCGTGGTGTTCTCGATCTCGATGATCTTGTGATCGATCTCGCCCTCGGTCATTCCGAGGTAGAGGCCCGCGAGTCGGATCAGGCCGCCCGCGTTCGCCACGAAGTCGGGTGCGTAGCAGATACCGCGCTTCGCGAGCAGCTCGCCGTCGGCCTGCGGGTCGCGCAGCTGGTTGTTCGCGGTGCCGCAGACGATGTCGCACTTGAGGTGCTGGATGGTGCCCGCATCGAGGATGCCGCCGAGCGCGCAGGGGGCGAGGATGTCGACCTTCTCCTCGAAGAGGTTCTTGTCGTTGCCGAGCGCGACGCAGCCGAGTTCCTCGACGGCGCGCTTCATCGTCGGTACATGCACATCGGTCACGAGCACCGCGGCGCCCGCGCCACGCAGCAGCTTCGCGAGCTTGTAGCCCGTCGCGCCGCAGCCCTGGATGGCGACCGTGAGGTTGGAGAAGTCGACCTTGCGGCCGGTGTGCGCGAGGCACGCCTTCATCGAGTTGAAGCAGCCGAGCGCGGTGTACGGCGACGGATCACCACCGTGGCTCACGGTGTTGCCACCCATGACATGCTTGGTCTCGAGCGCCATCCAGTCGCAGAACTGCGGGCTGACGCCGACATCCTCGGCGGCGATGTACTTGCCCGCGAAGGTGTCGACGAAGCGACCCATCGCGCGCGCCTCGGCCTCGGTGGGCTGGTGGCCGGACTTCGGGATGATGATGACGCTCTTCGCGCCACCCATCGGCAGGCCCGAGGCCGCCGCCTTGTAGGTCATGCCCTCGGACAGGCGCAGCACGTCGTACAGCGCGTCGGACTCGCTCGCGTACGCCCAGCGGCGCGTGCCGCCGAGCGCGTTGCCGAGCACCGTCGAGTGGATCGCGATGATGGCCTTGAGGCCGGTCTTCGCATCGTGGTGGAATGCCACGCGCTCGTGGCCGTACGACTGCATTTCTTCGAGGACATTCATCACGACTGGCAACCTCGGTATTCAGGGGTGACTCGGAATGGTGGAAAGATAGCCGCTGCTTCCGGACGGCGTGATGGTGGGTTCAGTGGGACTTCAGGGCTTCCATGTCGCCTGCGTAGACCGAGCCCGACCCGAACTGCGGGATCGC
Source organism: Planctomycetota bacterium (assembly GCA_041163725.1). Taxonomy (GTDB): domain Bacteria; phylum Planctomycetota; class Phycisphaerae; order Phycisphaerales; family SM1A02; genus QWPT01. Next base: position 2,798 of record JBEAQW010000215.1, on the reverse strand, counting down.
GCCCTGCTGGGCGGCGATGTCGCGGCCGGTGCCGAAGTACCGGGTGTCCGGGGTCTTCTCGGGGATCGAGTAGTGCGAGTTCGGAAGCAGATCGGACGCGGCCATCGCGGCCGCGGCGGCCTTTCGCATCGAGGCGTCGGTGTGGACGAAGAGCGCGCGGAGCTCCGCGGCCTGCTCGCTGCGCGCGAGCGCGCAGAGGTGCTCGACGATGGCGAGCTCGCGGTCGGCGGCGGCTCCCTCGAGGCCCGCGCGCAGGTTGGCGTCGCATCGCGCGAGGCTGCAGCACACGGCGTGGATGCACAGCGCGCTCATCGAGAGCCGTGCCTGGATCATCTGGTTCGAGATGAGCCGCTCCTCGTGCTCCTTGAACATCAGCTTCACATGGTGGCTGTGCTCCTGGATGCGGATCATCAGGTCGTCGGCGAGGTGGCGAAGCCGCGGATGGATCGCCGAGGCCTTCGGCGCGCTGCGGCGGATGCCGAGGAAGAGCTCGGCGCCGACCTGCATCGCGGTACCGAGGTGGGCGAACGGATTCGCCTTCACCTTGAGGAGGTACTCGCCGAGCTGCTTCGAGCCGTAGGCGAAGACGAACGAGTGCATGACCTCGTTCGCGCCCTCGACGATGATGTTGATGCGCGAGTCGCGCCACATGCGCTCGACATGGTTCTCCGTCATGTAGCTCTCGCCGCCCATGCACTGCAGGGCGTCGTTCACCGTGCGGTAGCCGAACTCGCTGCAGAAGACCTTGCACATCGCGGTCTCGAGCATGATGTCCTCGTCGTGGCGGTCGAGGAATCCGGTCGTCATGTAGAGCATCGCGTCCATGGCGTAGACATACGCCGCCATGCGCGCGACCTTCTCCTGCATCAGGTCGAACTCGCAGAGGGCGCGGTCGAACTGGTGGCGCGACTTCACCCACTTCGTCGCCTGCTCCATGGAGAAGCGCGCGGCGCCGAGCATGCCGGCCGAGAGCGTGCAGCGGCCGTAGTTCAGGCAGGTGAGCGCGACATTGAGGCCCTTGCCCTCCTTGAAGAGCAGGTTCTCGCGGGGAACCTTCACATCCTTCATCCGGATGCGTGCCTGCCAGGTGCCGCGGATGCCGCACTTCGAGCGGTTCCGGCTGAAGATGTCGACGCCCTCCATGTCGGGCGTGCAGATGAGCGCGGTGACCGCGTCCTTCGTCTTGCCCGTCTTGGGGTCTGTGACCTTCTGCTTGGCCATGACGGTGAAGAGGCCGGAGAGCGCGCCCGAGGTCGCCCACTTCTTCTCACCGTTGAGGATGTAGTGCGTGCCGTCGGCGCTGAGTTCGCAGCGCGTCTCCTGGCCGCCCGCGTCGCAGCCGACATTCGGCTCGGACAGGCAGAACGCGCTCAGCGTGCTGCGCGCCATGAGCGGAAGGAAGCGCTTCTTCTGCTCCTCGTTTCCGAAGAGCATGACCGCCTTGCAGCCGATCGACTGGTGCGCCGACACGAGCACGGCCGTCGATCCGCACGAGCGTCCGAGCCGCTCGAGGACGCGGTTGTAGCTGGTGATGCCGAGACCGAGGCCGCCGTACTGGGCGGGGATCGTCATGCCCAGCACGCCGAGGTCGAACAGCTTCTTGATGACCCACTGCGGGATCTCCTGCTTCTGGTCGATCTCGATCGAGGGGTGCTCGTTCTTCAGGTAGTGGTCGAGCGCGGCGAGGAGCTGGTCGCACTTGGCGGTCTCCTCGGCCGACACCGTCGGGTACGGGAACAGGAGCTCCTCGCGGAAGTTGCCCCAGAACACATTCTTGATGACGCCCATCGTCGAGGGGTCCGGACCGAGCATCTCCTGCGCCTGCTCGATCTGCTTGCGGTCCTTCTCGGAGACGTTCTTGAGGTCCTTGGCGAGATTCGTGTTCGACATGGTGGTTCCTTCGGGGAGGGGGAACATGATAGGTTGAATGCCGAGGGCAGGCGCGAAGGGAGGGAGCCATCGGCCGAGAATCCGCATGAAGCAGAGCGCCTTTCCCACGACGCATGCCACCGAGCTGAGGACGCTCGTCGACGCTGCTCTTGCAGACGCGGGAACGGACGCGCGTGTCGATCTTGCGAGGCGGACGCTGATGGAGCGATACGCGGAGCCTTTGGCGGTGTTTGTGCGGGGATCGAGCCTTGCGCGGCTCGGAGAGCCTGCGGAAGTCGTGAACGGCTACTTCGTCGCGAGGCTCTCGGACTCGGCGTCGGTTGTGGACTTCCTGTCGCGTTGGGCGCGCAGCGGCATGCGGCTGCGGCGCTGGATGATGAACGGCATCCTGTTCTACGGTCAGGGCTTGGCGCGCGACCGCGCACGCTGGATGCAGCGGAACCAGCATGTCGAGGGCCCGGGACTCGAACTGCGCGAGGGTCCATCGGCGACGGGGGAGGACGACTTCGAGCGCGCGTGGGCCCTCGCGGTGGTACGAGAGGCGACGGCGCGCGCGGAGCAGGCGCTGCTCGACGAAGGTCGTTCGGACGACTTCGAGATCTTCCGCCGGCATGCCATCGAGGCGCAGCCCTATGCAGCGTTCGCCGGTGCGTTCGGTCGCAGCGCGCAGCAGTGCGCGGGAGCCACGCGACTCGTGGCGCAGCGGGTGCGTGCCGCGCTCGCGGATCTCCTGCGCGAAGAGGGCCTCGATGAACCGGAGATCGATGGCGAGATCGCGCGCATACAGCGCGTGCTCGCGGATTCCCCGAGGCGATGACACCCATGGTCGACCCGCGCGGAGCGGTCCGGATCCTCGAGCTCGGTGCGCCTCCCGCGCGCGGCGCATGGCCGCGCGGCCGCGCGCTGCT
>JBEAQW010000214.1:0-22436 GCA_041163725.1 Planctomycetota bacterium | reverse complement strand
GCGCGGGTCAAGAGCCCATCGCGCTGGATCCAGGGCTGCGCCATCCTGCAGGTCGCGAGCTTCATTCCGATGATCGTGGGCGCGTTCGTCGGCGCGCTGCCGATGTGGGTGCTGTTTCTCGTCGCGGGCGTGTACTGGACGGCGGCGCTCGGTGCGGGCGGCGTCTGGAACACCTGGATCGGACTGTGCTTTCCCGCGCGGATCCGGCCGCGCTACTTCGGCATCCGCAGCCGCCTGTGCCAGGCGACGCTGCTCGTGGCGCTCGTGATCGCGGGCATCATCCTGCAGCAGACGCACGCGACCAGGTGGGAACTCGCGGGCTTCGCCGCGCTCTTCCTGATGGCGGCCGTCGCGCGCGCGTCGAGCATTCCGTACCTGCGCCGGCAGCGTGATCCGGTCGCTTGGCCGGAGCATCGGCCCGTTCCACTCTGGCACTTCCTGTCGAACTTCTGGCACCGCGCCGATGCGCGGCTCGTCTCGCTCATGCTCGCGATGCAGGTCGCGGTGCAGATGGGGCAGCCCTTCCTCAACCCGTTCCTTGTGAAGCAGCTCGAGGTCACGCCGATGCTCTACCTCGGGCTGATCGCGACGGGTTTCGCCGCGAAGAGCGCCGCGCTGCCGCTGCTCGGGATGTACGCGAAGCGAAGCGGCGCGCGCAGCCTGCTCGCGCTCGGCGCACTCGGCACGGCGGTGATGATCGTGCCGTGGATCGTCGTCGACTGGGTGCCGGGCATGTTCGCGATCCAGGCGGTCAGCGGCATCACGCAGGGTGCGTGGGAACTCGCGACCTTCCTGCTGCTCCTCGAGACGATGCCGTCCGACGAGCGCACGAGCGCGCTCAGCGGCTTCTACTTCCTGAACGCACTGGCGATGGCGGGCGGTTCGCTCGTGGGTGCGGCGATCCTCGGCGGAGCTCCCACCCGCGAGAACTACGCGCTCGTCTTCGGGATCTCGACCGGCGCGCGGCTGCTCGCACTCGGCCTCCTGCCGTTCGTGCACGCCGAGGTGCTGCGCGTGATCCCGCTCATCTCCTCGACGCTCGCGGTGCGCCTGAACGCCGGGTCGATCGAATCGCCGATTCCCGACTCGATCGGCGATCGTGCGAAACGGAAGGAGTGAACGGTGGAGCACGCGCGACGGAATCCCCTGCTGATGCCGGCGCTCGCCGCGGGTGCGCTCTGCGCGCTGCTCGCCCTGGTGCCGACCGCGTGGTACGCGGAGTCGTTCGCGCATCCGGCCCGCGTCGCGCGGCTCGGCGGCGCGGTGCCCGAGGCAACCCTCCACGGCGCCCTCCTCTTCCGGCTCGCGCTCGCCGCGGGAGCGCTGCTGGTTCCCCTGCTTGCGTTCGCACTCGTGCGCGCGTGCGGTGCGCCGGCGCGCGCAGGCCGTCGGCTGTGGCCGTCGGACTCGCGCGGATGGGTGATGCTCGGCGCGATCACCGCGGCGGGCGCGGCGGTGCGCGTCGCGCTCGCCACCGAGAGCCTCTGGTACGACGAGATCTCGGCGTTCCTCTCCTTCGCCATCGAAGGACCGGGTGTCGCGTTCGGCTCGTACGCGGTGCCCACGAACCATGTGCCGATGACGCTCGCGACCTGGCTGTCGTGGACGATCTCGGGAGGCTCGTTGAACGAACTCGTGCTGCGTGCACCCGCGCTCCTCGCGGGAATCGCCGCGATTCCCGCGGGCTACGCGCTGGCCGCCACCGTGCTGCCCCGTCGCGCGGCCGTGCTCGGCGCGATCGCGGTGGCGGCCGCGCCGATCGCGGTGCTCGAGAGCGTCGAGGCGCGCGGGTATGCGTTCGTCATCCTCGCGGCGATCGTCGCGGCGACGGCGTTCGCGCGCGCGATGCGCACGCGCGCCGCGACCGACTACGCGGTGTTCGCCTGCGCGTGCGCGTTCGGCGCATGGGCGCATCCCGTGGCGATCCTCCTACCGATCGCGGCGGGCGTCGTCGGGGTCGTACGCGACCGGCGACTCGCGATCGCAGCGCTGCTCGCGGGAGCCATCGCGGCGGTACTCCTCTCGCCGCTCGCAGGCGACATGCTCGCGGGGCGGCGCGACTACCTGCACAGCGCGTCCGATCAGCCGACGGTCTTCTCGCGCGAAGGCTACGAGGCGCTGCTCGTACCGACGCTTTCGTGGAGCAGCCGGCTTCTCTCGCTGCCCAATGCGCTCCTCACGCTGATCGCCGCGGCCGGAGCGGTCCGCATCGCGCGCCGCGCGCGGCTGCGTGCGGCGGTCGTGCCGTTCGGGCTCGCGTTCGCGCTCGCCTTCCTGCTCTCGATCGCGTTCGGAACCTGGATCTACGCGCGGTTCCTGCTGTTCGCCCTTCCGATGGGCGTGCTCGCGATGGCCGCTGCAGGCGCGCGCGACCGGAAGCGCACGAGACTGGTGGGCGCGCTGCTCGTGCTCGCGCTCGCGGACGGACTGCGGGGCTACACGGTCAAGCAGCCGATCCGCGATGCCGTCGCCGTCGTCGCACGGCAGCGCGCGGAGGGAGACGCCGTCGCGACGATCGGACTGCCCGACAACGCCGTCGGCTTCTACGCGCAGCAGTTCGGGTTCGAGGCCCAGACGACGGGATTCCTCGGCTCGGAACTCGCGGCGCTCCTCGCGCGCGCGGAACCGCGGTTCATCATCGTGCTCTATCCGGACAGGATGACCGACGATGTGCTGCGGACGCTCGATGCGCGCTTCGATCGCACGCACCGCCTCGATGGATGGGCCGACTGGGGTGCGGGTGCGGTCGAGGTCTGGAGACGCGCCGGCGGCTCAGCGCTCGAGTAGCGCGGTGATCTCGCGGTCGGCGAGGGGAAACCGCATGCGCGCCATCGCGGCATCGAGTCGCTCCCGCAGCGGGAAATCGGCGCGATGGCGGGCGAAGAAGCGCAGCACCGCGCGGCCGACCTCGGCCGGCGTGCGCGTGCCATCGGGGCTGAAGATGTTGTAGTCGGCCCAGGAAAGCCGCAGCTCGTGCAGGGTCGAGCCGTCCTCGGAGTCGATCGACGCGTGCCAGATCCACGCCTGTTCCGCCTCGCGCTCGGCACCGAGGCGAATGCCCGGTTCCGTGCCGTTCGATCGCGGATCATCCGAAGACATGCGAGAGAGGATACCATCGCCTCTCCCGCGCTTTCGCGGGCGCAACGCACGATGGGCTTCTTCCTCGAAATCTTCCGGCTCGGACTCCGCAACCTGCGGCTTCACAAGCTGCGCTCGACGCTGACGAGCCTCGGCATCATCCTCGGCGTGGCCGCCGTGATCGTGGTCGTCGCGGTCGGCGAGGGCAACAAGATCAGCGCGCTGCGCGAGGTCTCGGCGCTCGGCGCGACGAACATCATCGTGCGTTCCTCGAAGCCGCCCGAGGCTGCGAACTCGGGGCAGGCGCGGACCTTCTTCGTCGCCTACGGACTGCTGCGGCAGGACCTGCGGCGCCTCGAGACCGCGCTTCCGGACGCCTCGGCCGTCGTGCCGCTCAAGGCGGTCGGTTCGGATGTCTCCTACGAGAATCAGCGGATCACGAGCCAGGTGTACGGCTCGACGCCCGAACTCCTCGACATCGCGCGGCTCCGGCTCGAGCCGCGTGGACGCTACATCAGCGACGAGGACCTCGCGTCGCGCGCGCCCGTGTGCGTGATCGGCAGCGAGGTGGCGAACCAGTTCTTCCGGCTGACCGATCCGCTCGGCGCCACCATCAAGGTCGACAACACCGTGTTCCGCGTGATCGGCGTGCTCGAGCCCGTCGGGCTCGCGGGAGGCCGCGGATCCGCGCTCGTCGGGCGCGATCTGAACAAGGACATCCACATCCCGATCACGACCGCGGAGAGCCAGTTCGGCGACATGGTGATGCGCCGGCAGTCGGGCTCGTTCAGCGGCGAGCAGATCGAGCTGTCGGAGCTCTATGTCGTCGCACCGAACACCGACGCGGTCGTCCCGCTCGCCGAGCGCGTGCGGCGCGTGATCGACGCGGGGCACCCCGGGCTCTCCGATGTGCAGATCGTCGTGCCGTGGGAGCTGCTCGAGAACGCGAAGCGGCAGATGATGGTGTGGAATGTCATGCTCGTCGTGGTCGCGGCGATCTCGCTGCTCGTCGGCGGCATCGGCATCATGAACATCATGCTCGCGAGCGTGACCGAACGCACGCGCGAGATCGGAATCCGCCGCGCCCTCGGCGCGACGCGCAAGCACATCGTGCTGCAGTTCCTCGTCGAGACCGGCGCGCTGTCGACGCTCGGCGGCATCCTCGGGATCGGGCTCGGCGTCGGCATCTCGCTGGGACTGCAGCCGCTGGTGCAGTGGCTCGTGCGGCTGCCCTTCCTCGAGGGCGCGTTCGAGGGACGCCTCGCGCTCGAGCCTTCGGTGACCGCCTGGTCGATCGTGGTGAGCTTCGTGGTCGCCGCGGGCGTCGGACTCGTGTTCGGCATCTATCCCGCGGTCGTCGCGAGCCGCAAGGATCCGATCGTCGCGCTGCGCCACGACTGACGCGCGCGCTTCACCCGCACGGGTCTTCAGGCGGTTCCTGCATCGCGTCCCGAGCCCGCCGCGCTCCCAAAGCCCGCTGCGCTCCCAAAGCCCGCTGCGCTCCCCAGGCCACGAGCGCGAGCCCGGCCAGCTCGCCCCACCACTTCATCGGGAGCGGTCCGCCGACGACGAACGCATCGACTTCGTGGATCGAGCTCATGCGGAGCGCGATGTAGGCGAGGATCACCGCCATGCCCGCGATCGCGGGCCACACGCATGCGAGCCGCCCGCGCATGCTCCAGCCGGCGAGGGCGAGCGCACCCAGCGCGAGCACCGCCGCGGCGGCGAGCGCCGCGATCTGCACCGGCCGCCGGTCGGCGTACCAGCCCGCGGCCTTCGCCGTCTCGCGCGCGTAGGCCGTGACCGCCGCCTGGAGATCGAGCTGCTTGTTCACGCAGAGGCATGCGAGCCCGATCGCGAGCATGAGCCAGAACCGCCGCGCGCCCCGGTCGCCCGCCCCGCGCGCGAGCGCCGCGCAACGCCAGGCGACCAGCGCGTACGCCAGCGTGATCGTCCACCCGAGCGGCGTCGGATCGCCACCGAAACCGGCCATCACCTCGGCTCCGGCATGAGCATCTCGAGCTGCTTGCCCTTGTACTCGAGCGGAACCTCGACCGAGAAGGTCGCGCCGACGCCGGGCGTCGACTGCAATGCGACGCGCGCACCGAGCCGCTCGGCGAGTTCGCGGCAGATCGCGAGCCCGAGGCCCGTCCCCGAGTGCGCGCGCGTATGGCTCGCGTCGACCTGCCTGAACTTCTCGAAGATCGTGTCCTGCATGTCGAGCGGGATGCCGGGCCCCTGGTCGGTCACGCTCGCCGTGATGCAGGCGGTGCCGTCGTCGCGTTGCGTGCGTCGCGCGGCGATCACGATGCGCGTCTCCTCGGGCGAGAACTTGATCGCGTTCGACACGAAGTTGAACAGGATCTGCTGCAGCTTGCCCGCATCGCTCTCGACGCCGGGAAGATCGGCCTCGACATCCGTCTCGATCGCGATGCGCTTGGCGAGCGACTGCGGCCGCATGATCGCGGCGAGACCCTCGATCACATCCTTCAGGCTCGCGGGACCGATCGTGACCTCGAGGCGCCCCGCCTCGATCTTCGCCATCTGCAGCAGCTCGTTGATCATCTCGAGCAGGTTTCGGCCGCTCTGCAGGATGTTGCCGAGGTAGCGGCGGCGCTTCGGGTCGGCGTTCGCATCGCTGCGCGCGACCTCGTCGAGCAGTTCCGCGAAGCCGATGATCGAGTTGAGCGGCGTGCGCAGCTCGTGCGAGACATTCGCGAGGAACTCGCTCTTCAGCCGGTTCGACTCGAAGAGGCCGACATTCGCCTCGGCGAGCTCGCCGATCTTGAGGTCGAGGCTCTCGTTCACGGCGCGGAGCTGCTTCTGCCCCTCGTCGAGACGGTCGAGCATGCCGTCGAACGCGAGCGACAGCCGCTCGAAGTCGTCGCCGGTCCGCAGGCGGGAGCGTGCGGTCGTGCTCCCCTGCTCGACGCGTTCGGCGACGCCGGTGAGCGCGCGGACGGGCCCGAAGATCAGTCGCTTCAGGATCAGGTGGAACACGAGGATCGCCAGCGCGACGACGATCACGCCCGATGCCACGATGTACACGCGGTTGACGAGGATCTGCGCCTCGGCGAAGTCGCTCTTGCGGTCGATGACGAGGATGGCGGCGACCGCGTCGTCCGGCCGCGGGATCACGGGACGCGCGGAGGGCGACTGGAAGTCGGGCAGCACGAGCTCGCGCCACTGCGCCTCGCGGATCGCGCGTGCGTAGCGGTAGTGCACGACGCCGTTGCGCGACTCCTTCTCGAAGCTCTCGACCTCGGCGGGATCGGCGGAGAAGCGCGCGAAGCTCTGGCGGAGGAACGGGTCGGTCTCGGCCGTCGACTCGCCGACGAGCTCGCCCACGCGGTAGATGCGTCCGCCGAGCGGCCCCTCGCCGTCGGGGTCGTCGCGGTACTGGCGCGACAGGATCTCGTTCGCGAGCTCGCGCGAAACCTCGAGCTGGCTGTCGGTGACGATCGTGCCGGTGCGGATCCACGGGCCCGCAAGCGCACCACCGAGGAGCGCGACGACCGCGACCCCGAAGAGGATCTGACACTTGTTGGCGAGTGAGATACCCTGCGCCATGGGCCGCGATTCTACTTCGCGCGGCCGAGGGGCGAATGCCCCGCGAGAGACCGCGAGAACCAGATGTTCCGACCAGGCACCGACGAGACGAATGTCCAGTACGAGGATGTGCTCTGCGACTTCTGCAGGCGCGCGTGGGACCCCGACGATCCCGCGCGCCCGCTGATCGAGGGCCACCACGGGAGCCACCTCTGCGGCGAGTGCCTCGCGCTCGCGTATGTCGCGGTCGTGTTCGAGGCGCGCAACGACCGCACGGCGGGCCAGGCATGCACGATGTGCCTCGAGGAGCGTGACGACGAGGTGTGGAGGAGTCCCGAGTTTCCCGAGGCGTGCGTGTGCCGCCGCTGCATCAAGCAGTCGTCGACGGCGCTCGAGAAGGACAAGGACTACGCGTGGAAGAGGCCGGTCGATCCGCGCGGGTGACGGCGGATCGCGGCGGCGGATGCCGCGCGCTCAGCCGATCCTGACCAGCGTCATCGCGTGGAAGGGCCGGCCCTCGCGACGGAACTTCCGCTCGAAGTTCGTGCCGACGACCTCTCCTTCGCCCGCGCTCGCGGGGCGCGCGAAGTCGCGGCGCTCGAAGAGGTCGCGCGCGCGCTCGGCGTGCTCGACATCCCATCGCCACAGTTCGTCGTGATCGGTGACGATGCGCAGCTCGCCCCCGGGCGCGAGGATCCGGTGGAACTCGCGGAGGGTGTGGTCCTGCACCACGCGGCGCTTGTGGTGGCGCGACTTCGGCCAGGGATCGCTGAAGTAGAGATGGATCACGCTCGCGATCCCATCGGGGACGCGCGTGCGGATGAACTCGGTCGCATCGCCGTGCAGCAGCCTGACATTCCCGAGGCCCGCACGGCGCACGCGGTCGGCTGCGTACGCCCAGAACTCGCCCGCCCACTCGATGCCGAGGAAGTTCGTGTCGGGCTCGAGGACGGCCTGCTGGAGGAGGAAGGTGCCCTTCCCCGAGCCGATCTCGAGCTCGAAGCGCCGCGAGGGATCGGCGAACCAGCCGCGCGGATCGAAGCCGAGCGCGGCGCGCGCCTCGGCGACCGACGGCGCGTCGGGAATCGGCGGAAGCGAGCGCATCTCGATCCCGACCTCGCCGGGAACCAGTTCACGACCATGACCGAGACCGAAGCTCATTCGGGCTTCTCCTTCGGCTCGTAGAGCCAGAGGCGCTTGGGCGCCTCGCCCGCGTTCCAGCCTTCGGGACGCGAGGCCTCGGGAATCTGCGGGTGCGGGGCCGAGCGCGCGCTCGAGACGACGAACTCGACGATGTCGGCGAGGATCGCCGGCTCGATGGTCGTCTCGATCGCGCCGTACTCGTCGGGCATGCCGGTGCCGGCGATCTGGAACAGGTGGTTGGCATCGGGATAGACGCGGGCGAGGACCTTCGCGCCACCCTTCGTCGCGAGTTGCCCGTAGAGGAAGGCGTTGGTCTCGGCATCGACCTGCACATCCTTCCCGCCGAAGATCGCGAGCATCGGGATCTCGCCGCGCGTGAGGACGGGCGCCGGATCGAACGCGATGAACGCCGCCATCCAGGGGTCCGTGATCTGCGCGTAGGCGTTCGAGATGGCCGCGGCCATCTCGATGTCGCTGAGCGATGCGCCCGAGGCCGCGAGCTGCGTGCGGACCATGCCCGCCACGAGGACCTGCTTCTCCTCGGCGGTGGCGTTCGCGGCGACCGCCTCCATGACGGCGCGGTGCGCGGCGATCGCAGCCTCGATCTTGCGCTCGTCCGCGCCGGCGGCGCGGAACATCGCGCCCGTCTGGCGCGTGAGCGTGGCGCCGCCCGACTCGGCCGGCATCGCCATCGCGACGCCGAAGGCGAGCGGATGCACGGGGGCATCGCCCTCGTTCTGCCACATGGCGACGATCGGCACGATCATCGCGCCCTCGCTGTGGCCGATCATGCCGACGCGCGCCGGGTCGATGCCGGGCTGGCGCTTGAGCCACTCGCTCGCGATATCCGCGTCGCTCGCGAGATCGAGCGTGGTCGCGCCGGCGAAGGTGCCGGTCGATGCGCCGACGCCGCGGTCGTCGTAGCGCAGCACCGCGACGCCTGCGCGCGCGAGCGCATCGGCGATGACGGCGAACGGGCGGTGGCCGAGGAGTTCCTCGTCGCGGTTCTGCGGTCCCGAGCCGGTCACGAGGACGACCGCGGGAACGCGGCCCTCGCGCGCGAGCGGCGAGTCGGACGGGATCGAGAGCGTGCCCCCGAGCGCGTGGCCTGCAGGGTGCGCGATCTCGACCTCGGAGTTCGCATAGGGAAACGGCGGCACGGGATCCTGCGGGCGTCGCTGGCTCGTCAGCCGCGCAGCGGGCGTGCGCTCGAAGCGGATCGGGCCGTTGAAGGCGCCCTGGGTGAAGGTGCCCTCGAGGACGGCGCCGTCGTCCTTCGACTCGAGTTCGATGGTTGCGACCGCGCCGGCGGGCAGGCGGACGGTGTAGCCGGTCGCGGTGCGATCCACCTCGACGGCGAGATCGAGGAGTCCCTGCGATGCGACCTCCATCGATGCGGCGAGGCCGCGGGGACCCTCCGCGAGCGCGAGCCGCATGGGGAGCTTCTGGCCGCCGGCGTCGAGGGCGGCTGCGTAGACCGTCGCGTTCGGCAGGTCGCGCACGAGATCCACGCGCCGCATGGACCAGAGGAACGCGGGCTCCGAGCGGCCGCCGTCCGGAAGCAGGAACACGAAGGTTCCCTTCACCGTGGGGTCGGCGTCCTTCTCCGCGTCGGCGGGCGCCTCGAGCGTTCCTTCGAAGCGCGCGCGGCGTCCCTGCGAATCGAGCGTGAAGGCGAGCGATGCGCCGTCGGCGACGACATCGGCTGCGGTCTTCGCGAGCGCGCCGGCGCGGAGGATCGTGACCTCGACGATCGGCGCGGACTCCGCGCCCGCTTCGGCGGAGATGCCCTTGCGGACGACGACGGTGACCGGCATGGTCAGCTGCGTCACACCTGCGTCGGGGCTCGCGACGGTGCCCATCCACGCACCGACCCAGCGCTCATCGAGTTGCGCGGCCCTCGCGGTGGATGCGAGGCTGATCGTCGCAGCGAGGAGGGATGCGAGCAGCGCGAGCGGACGGATGCGGAAGTGGAGCGGCATGGGTGGACCTTCGTTTGGAGTCCGCGATGGTTGCGCGATCGTGCACGGAGTGCGCGCGGCGCGCGATGCACCCGCAGCGGCGCGCCGTCGCGGACTCTAGTCGGGGTCGTAGGCGAGTTGCTCGGCGATCCGGTTGTCCGGCGCGCAGATCACGACCTTTGGGCGATGCGCCTGCATCTCCTCGAGCGTGAGATGGCAGAAGCTCATGATGATGACCCGATGGCCGACGCCCGTCAGGCGCGCGGCCGCGCCGTTGATGCCGATGACGCCGCTTCCGCGCGTGCCGCGGAACACATAGGTCTCGAAGCGGTTCATGCTGTCGATGTCGGCGATGAGCACCTTCTCGTTCACGCGCATGCCGGTCGCGTCGAGGAGCTCGGGGTCGATGGTGATCGATCCCATGTAGTCCGGGTTGCAGTGCGTCACCGTCGCGCGGTGGATCTTCGCGAAGAGCGCTTCGCGCAGCATCTCAGGCTCCCGCCTTCCCCTGCCGCGGAGCGGGACGCTCTCCCTCGGGGCGGCGCCAGTCGACGCGCTTGCCGTCGGCGTGGAGCAGCTCGAGGTCGTAGTAGAGGCGCTGGTCCGGCTCGAAGAGATGGACGACGATCTCGACGAAGTCGACCACGATCCAGGTCGACGCGTCGTCGGCGTTCGTGCGGTACGGATGCTGGCCGCGCGCCTTGCCGATGTCCTCGATCTCCTGCGCGACGGAGCGCATCTGGCGCTGGCTGGTGCCGGAGGCGATGGCGACGAAATCGCAGACCTGGCTGCGGCCGCGCACATCGAGGAGCACGACATCCGAGCACTTCGAGTCGCTCAGGGTGCGGGCGATCTCGATGGCGAACTCGCGGATCGATTCGGGGTCGGCGGTGCTGCGTGAACGCATTCGTGTGGTGCCGTGGCGGGCGGATGCTCGCGGACTGGACTCGCGGACTGGAGCCGCGGAACGGAGCCGCGGCGCTGAAGCAAGCCGACCGCGCGGACGCGCGGTCGGGGTGGGATCTTGTATCTGCAGACCGCGCGTTCAGGCGGGAGGCAGGTGATCGGATGGCTCAGAAGCCGCCGCCGCCGCGACGCGGGCCCTTCGGGGCACCACGGCGATCGGCACCGGGACGCGCGGGGCGCGTCTCGTGACGGCGGGCGTCGCGACGCTTGCGCTCGGACGGCTTCTCGTAGTTCTGCTTGCGCTTGACATCCTTGGTCAAGCCTTCCTTCTCGCAGAGCTTCTTGAAGCGTCGGAGCATCTGCTCGACGGACTCGCCACTACGGGCCTTGATGCGGATCGCCATCTGAATTCAGTTCCTTCTAGGGGTTCAACTTCCGAGTCGCGTATTTGACACGATGCCCCGCCGATGGTCAAGCCGTCCGCCGCCTCGGCTTGGCGCGCGGGATCGGGCGGCCTATCCTGCGCCCGTGCCGCTCGTTATCGACACCTACAACGTGCTCCATGTCACGGGGGTCCTGCCTCCGGAGCTCGTCGTGGGCGATCCCGCGGGCTTGGCGGAACTGATCGCGCGGAGCCGCTTCGCCGTCGAGGCTGCGTGGCTCGTGTGCGATGGGGTGCCGAAGGGCGCATCACGCAGCGGGCGCGTCGTGATCGAGGGCGCGGGGCGCGGCGGAAGTGCCGACGATGCGATCGTCGCGATCGTCGGCCGAAGCAGCGCACCGCGGCGGATGACCGTGGTGACGAGCGACCGCGGGCTCACCCGTCGCGTCCGTTCGCGCGGGGTCGAGGTGCTGCGCAGCGAGGAGTTCCTCGCGATGCTGGTCGACGACCTCAGTCGGGTTCGCGGGAAGCGTGGCGCGGGCAAGCCGCGGCCGGCGAGCCCGCGGCGCAGCGTTCCCCTCTCGGGGCGCGAGGTCGCGGGCTGGATGGAGGTGTTCCGGATCAGCGCGGAGCTCGCCGCGATCGAGGCGACCGAGGCGACCGAGACTCCAGCGCCCGCACCGCGCAAGCGCACGGTGCGGAGCGCGTCGACGGACGCGGCGCTCGAGCGGTACCTTGAGGCGACGAAGGAACTCGAGGATCCGCTGTCGGTTCTCGAGGGGCGCGGCGGCGCGGATCTCCTCGATGCGCTCGGGGCGCTCGACGATGCATCGCTCGAGGCGATGATGGCGGAGCACGAGCCTTCGATCGAGAAGGACGGTGCCAGGGTGGGCGGTCGGAAGAAGCCGCGCAAGCGGAGCGGAAAGCGAGGCGGATCATGAGCACAGGTCACGGCCCGAAGCCTTCGGTCGACTTCGATCATCCCCCGGCGGATCCGGTGCCGGTGTTCGAGCAGTGGTTCGAGGAGGCGCAGCGTTTGCCGACGCCGAATCCGAACGCGATGACGCTCGCGACGGTCGACGCCGACGGTGCGCCGAGCGCGCGCATCGTGCTACTGCGCGGGTTCTCGCGCGATGGCGCGCGATTCTTCTCGAACCGAAACAGCCGCAAGGGGCGCGCGCTCGCGGCGCATGGGCGCGCGGCGCTGCTCTTCCACTGGGATCTGCTTGATCGACAGGTGCGGATCGAGGGACGCGTGACCCTGGCGACGGATGCGGAGAGCGACGAGTACTTCGCGCAGCGACCGGTGGACAGCCGCGTGAACGCGTGGGCGAGCGATCAGAGCGAGCCTGTCGCGAGCCGCGAGGAACTCGAGCGGCGGGCGGCGGAGCTGACGCGTCGGTTCGAGGGGCGTGAGGTCACGCGGCCGCCGCACTGGGGCGGGTACAGGGTGAGCCTCGATCGAATCGAGTTCTGGCAGGGCGACAAGTACCGGCTGCACGATCGGATCGAGTACACGCGGCAGGCGGATGGGGTGTATGTGGTGCGGAGACTCTGCCCGTAGCCCCCACCCCCCCGAACGGTGCACGGCACGTGCCGTTCAGTGCCGGTCACTGCACGGCACGTGCCGTGCACCCAACCAGGCCGACGCATCGCCATGACGCGGCGATGGTCGGGCGTTCCGAATGCGGTGCCTGGCACGTGCCAGTCTGTGCCTGGCACTGCACGGCACGTGCCGTGCACCGTTTGGAGGGCGGGACGCGGGTCGCCGCGGACTTCACGCCGTCCCGCGCCACACATCGAATCGCACCGTCGTGCCCTCGATCGTCCAGTCCGGCTTGGCCAGTTCCGGCGCATCGTCGCCCCGCTTCAGCACCACGCGCATCCGCGCGCACCTGCGTGCCGCGTCGAGCAGTTGCGCCGCATCGGGGTCGCTTCCGACCACCTCGCGCAGGGCGAGCATCTCCTTGCGCGGAAGCGCGCTGCGCTTCCTCTTCGGCGGAAACATCGGATCGATCGTCACCGCATCCGGCGCCGCGTCGGTGCCCGACCGCTCCTCGAGCCAGGCGCGCGCATCGCCGCACACGAGCTCGATGCGGTCGCCGATCAGCTCCGTCAGCCGCGGATCGCGCCGTGCCCGCGCCAATCCGTCCGCCGCGAGCGCATGCACGAGCGGCGAGCGCTCGATCGCGAGCACCCTGCATCCCGCCGCGGCGAGCAGGAACGCGTCGCCGAGCAGTCCGGCCGTCGCATCCACCACCGTCCTCGCATCGCCCACCGCGCGGAACAGGGGCATCGACCTGGCCTCGGCCGCGCCGCCGCGCAGCGCGATCCGCGCGAGGTCGCACCGCACACCCGTGCCCGGCCGGTCGCCTTCACGCCGCAGCTCGATGAACGACGACGGATCACTCTCCGCGCCCACGCGCTCGAGTTGCCATCCGCCGCCGACTGGCGCGTCGCTCACGCCTTCGCGAGTCCGTGCTCGAGGTCCTTCCAGAGATCCTCGACATGCTCGACGCCGACCGACAGCCGCACGAGCGAGTCGCTGATTCCGAGCTCCGCGCGCATCGCCTCGGGGACGCTCGCGTGGGTCATGATCGCGGGGTGCTCGATGAGGCTCTCGACGCCGCCGAGGCTCTCGGCCAGCGCGAAGAGATGCACATGCTCGAGGAAGCGCCGGCTCTCGGCGAGCCCGCCCTTCAGGAAGATCGTGATCATTCCGCCGAACGCGGGATTGCCGTCGAACCGCATCTGCCGCGCGGCGAGCGCGTGCTGCGGATGGCTCGCGAGGCCCGGATAGACCACGCGTTCCACCTTCGGATGCGCCTCGAGCCGACGCGCGATCTCCATCGCGCTCGCGCAGTGGCGCTCCATGCGCACATGCAGCGTCTTCAGGCCGCGCAGGCCGAGGTAGGCGTCGAACGGCCCCATGATGCTGCCGATCGAGTTCTGCATGAAGCGCAGCTTCTCGGCGAGTTCGGGCGAACCGGTGACGAGCGCGCCACCCACCGTGTCGGAGTGGCCGCCGCAGTACTTGGTCGTCGAGTGCATCACGATGTCCGCGCCGAGCTCGATCGGGCGCGTGAGCATCGGCGTCGCGAAGGTGTTGTCGACCACCGAAACCGCCCCCGCCGCGCGCGCGAGCCGCGTGACCTCCGCGATGTCGACGAGCTTCAGCGTGGGATTCGTCGGCGTCTCGAGCCACACCATCCGCGGGCGATGCTCGCGGATCGCGGCCTCCGCCTTCGCGTTGTCCGAGAGATCCGCGTGCACGACCTTGTAGCCGGCGCTGCGCTTGCGCACGCGGTTGAGCAGGCGGTTCGTTCCGCCGTACACATCGTCCATGCAGACGATGGTGTCGCCCGCGTCCATCAGCTCGAGCGCCGTCGCGATCGCCGCGAGACCGGAGGCGAACGCGAAGCCGCCGCAGGTGCGGTCCGCCTCCTCCGACAGCCCCGACCGCTCGAGCGTCGCGATGCAGCGCTCGAACGCGAAGCGGGTGACATTGTGGCTGCGCGAGTACTCGAAGCCCTTGTGGACGCCGGGCGACTCCTGCACGAAGGTCGAGCTCGTGTACACGGGCGGCATCACCGCGCCGGTGGTCGGATCGGGATGCTGGCCGCCGTGGATGCAGTCGGTGGCGAGATGGGCGTTCGCGGGGCTGGACATGCGGAACTCGCTGCTTTCGCTGGAATCAGAGCTGCTTGCGCAGGTAGTTGATGAGATCGATCTTGGTGATGAGGCCGTAGAAGTGGCGCTCGTCGGCGACGACCGCCACGCGGTCGGCGCGGAAGATCGGCACGAGGTCGTTCACGCTCGCCGTCGGCCGCAGCGTCTCGACGCGGCTCGACATGTAGTCGCGCACGGGCCGCGCCGCGCAGTCGCGGTCGCGCACGAGGGCCATGAGCACATCGCTCTCGTCGAGGATGCCGACGACGCGGTCGCCCTCGTCGACCACCGCCATCTGCGAGATCGAGTACATGTGCATGCGCTTGATCGCCTGCGCGACGGTGATGGCGGGCGAGAGGCAGAAGTCCTCGCGCTCGAGGTGCCGCCGCGCGATGAGGTCGCGGATGTCGCCGTAGGTCTGGCGCTTGATGAAGCCGTTGTCCACCATCCAGAAGTCGTTGAACATCTTGGACAGGTACTTCGCGCCGTTGTCGCAGATGAGCGTGACGACGCGCTTCGGCTCGGTCTGCTCGCGGCAGTAGCGGAGCGCCGCGGCGAAGAGCGTGCCGACGCTCGAGCCGGCGAGCACGCCTTCCTTCCGGAGAAGCTCGCGCGCGGTGTGGAACGCCTCGTCGTCGGGAATCGCGTACGCCTTCGAAACGAGGTCGAGATGGCAGATCGAGGGGATGAAGTCCTCGCCGATCCCCTCGACGAGCCACGAGCCCGGATCGACCTTGCGTCCCTCGTTGACGAGCGGCGCGAGGATCGAGCCGACCGGATCGGCGAGCACGATCTCGCACGCGGCGTTGCGCTCCTTGAGGAACTTCCCGATGCCGCTGACCGTTCCACCCGAACCGACGCCCGCGACGAACGCATCGATGCGGCCGTCCATCTGCTCCCAGATCTCGGGAGCGGTGGTGTCGTAGTGGGCCTGCGGATTCGCCTCGTTCGCGAACTGGTTCACATAGAACGCGTCGGGATCCTCGCGTGCGATGCGCTCCGCGACATCCTGGTAGTACTCGGGGTGCCCCTTCGCCACATCGGAACGGGTGAGCACCACCTCGGCGCCCATCGCGCGCAGGTGCGAGATCTTCTCGTCGCTCATCTTGTCGGGCACGACCACCGTCAGGCGGTAGCCCTTCTGCCCCGCGACGAGGGCGAGGGCGAGGCCGGTATTGCCCGCCGTCGCCTCGACGATGCGCCCGCCCTTCCGGAGCTTGCCCTCGCGCTCGGCCGCATCGACCATCGTGACCGCGATGCGATCCTTGATCGAGTTGCCGGGGTTCATCGACTCCATCTTGACGAAGAGTCGGCACGGCCCCGTGTCGATCCGCGTGATCTCGAGCATCGGGGTGTTGCCGATCATCTCGAGGATGTTGTGGAAGACCGGAGCGGTGGCGCGCGTGGAGGACATCGTGCGGGGAGTGTACAGAACACGACCGCGCGTGCGGTCCGCGCGGAATCAAGGCGCTTTCCGCGCGTGAGACGAAGGATGCCGCCGCTGCGCCGCGCCGCGGGCATGCGCGGCGCGCGGGCCGGTCACTCGTTGCCGCTCCACTTGCCGCCGCGCCACCATGGGCGCGATGGATCGACGCCCCATGTGCCGATCGGATCGGCGAGATCGATCTCGAGGAGAGGCGCGTCGCCCTCGAGCACGAGATCGAGTCCCGGGCTTCGCAGCTCGCCCTGCCGCAGCGCGAGCTCGACATAGATGCCGCGACCGACCGCATCGGCGTCGGCGAGCGCGGGCCCGCCGGCGCGCATGCTGCGGCATTCCTCGCGGAAGACATCCGCGCCACCCGCGAGCGCCTCGCCGACGACATCGAGGAGCGCATCGGCTCCGTCCTGCTTCAGCGCACCCAGCGCGCGGCGGCCGTCGCCGCGGCGGTGGAAGCTGATCGCCCGCGAAAGCGCCTCGAGCTGCGCGGGCTCCGCACGCACGCCGCGCGCGGTACCACCGCGTCCACCCGTGAGTTCGGCCGCCGCGAGCGCCCGCGCGCGTTCCTCGTCGTTCGCCGCGAACTGCGCGAGCGCGAGCATCGCGCTGCGACCGAGCCGCTGCGTGTCGAGTGCGCCGGCCAGGCCGAAGAGTTCGCGCGCGAGCCGACGCTCGGCCTCGTTCTCGGCAGCGTCGGCGACCTCCTCGCCGAGCTCGAGATAGTCGAGCGGGCGCACGGGGTCGAGCCGCGCGAGTCGCTCGTCCCAGCGTCCGCGATGCGACGAGGGAGAGGATCCCGGCGCATGCAGCGCGAGGAGCGCGATCGCAAGCGGAGCGACCAGGAGGAAGCGAAGCATGCGGACCATCAGCCACCCGCCCTTTCCGTCGGCTTCGGCGCGAGCCCCAGGTCGAGGATCGACAGCGCCGAGTAGAGGTCGCCCATCAGCTGATCCGACGCGCTCGGCGCCGCGGCCCGCAACGCGCGTGCCGCCGCGACGATCTCGGCGATCCGCGACTGGAGCGACGGCTGTCGCGACGCGACGAGCATCGCGGCGTAGTCGAGTATCGCGGGCGTCTCCGCCGCCATCCGCTGCGTCACGCTGCGCGCGAGCGAGCGACGCGCGTTGCGGAGACGCTCGATCTCCTCGACCGGCGCCGGGAACGGCTCGGCGAGGAACCTCGTCGCCGCCTCGTCGCGCATGGCATCGCCGAGCGT
Source organism: Planctomycetota bacterium (assembly GCA_041163725.1). Lineage (GTDB taxonomy): Bacteria > Planctomycetota > Phycisphaerae > Phycisphaerales > SM1A02 > QWPT01. The sequence goes on along the minus strand of JBEAQW010000214.1, from coordinate 5,094 downwards.
CGCGAGCACGCGTTCGGGCCGCGCCGCGGAACCGGCGGCACCCGCATCCATGCGTCCGAACGCCGCCGCGAGCGCCGACGCCTGCTCGGCGATGTCGGCGCACGCGAGGTCGACCGCGTTGGCCGCGGAGTCCTCGAGCGACACGATCTTCGTCAGCAGCGCGCGCCGCGCGTCCGCGATCCAGTCGCCGCCCGCGACGGTCGCATCCGCCATCGTTCCGATGAAGAGCCGCGCCTCCTCGTTGCCACGCCCCTCGGCGAGCGCATCGAGCAACGCGCGCAGCACCTCGGGACCGTTGGAGTAGCGGTCCATCAGCACCGCACACAGTTCCTGCCGCACATCCGCGGCGCTTGCACGCAGCGCCTCGCGCGCGGCGACCTGCGCATCGCGCGGGCCGAGATCTCCCGCCGCCGGGCGCGCACGGAGATTGCGGACGGCCTCGAGCCGCGCCGCGGCCGACGAGTTCGCCCGCCACTCGGCATCGAAGGTGCCGTCGCTGACGCCGCTCGCGGGAAGCCCCGGTCGAACGCCGGCAGGCGGCGAGATCCACTCCTCGGGCTCGCGGGAGAGCACTTCCTCGAGCACCAGCAGGCCGGACTGCGCGCTGCGCGCATCGCCGCGCTCGTGCCCGCGGTAGGCCCGCATCACGCCGAGCGCGATCGCGGCGTTGCGCAGCCGCTCGACCTCGTTCCCGCTCTCGAGCGACCAGACCTCGTCGAGCGCAAGCCGCCAGGCCTGGTACGGCTCGGGATCGAGCAGCACCGCCTCGCCTGCGATCGTGGTGGTGAGCCTCGGGAACGCGCGGTCGAGCCGCTCCGCGAGATCGGCGCGCGCGTCGTCGCCGGCGTTCGTCGCGAGCACGAGATCAGGCCCGTACCACGCGATGCCGAGATCGGCGTCGAGCAGGCTGGTGAGCACCCAGATGCGGGTCGGCGGAATGTTCTTGTCGAGCAGCCAGGTCGCGAGCGCGCCGCGCACCGACTCGCTCTCGGCGCCGCGGCCGGTGAAGTCGAGCGCGCGGATGAAGAAGGCGAGCGTGTCCACGAGCGGGCCGGGCTTGTCGAGCGCGCCCGGCGCGCGCAGCACCGCGTCGATGCCCGCGATCGCCGCATCGATGCGCATGCGCGGCGTCGACGCCGCGGCGCGGACCGCCTCGTTCCAGCGCGCGACATCGTCGAGCGAACTCGACCCGAACACGATCTGCTCGGCGAGCGCGGGAGCGGTCGCGACGAGCGCACCCACCGCCGCGGTACCGAACGGATCGGCGACCTTTCCGCGGGGAATCGGGAGGTTCCGCTGGCGCAGTTCCTCGCGTGCCGCCGCGGCGATCTCCGGGCTGAAGGTCGGGTCGACCACGATCGACGCGAGGCAGCCTGCACCGAACGCCTGCCGCCACACGCGCTGCCACGCGGGACGCGTCCCGAGCGCGACATCGGCCGAGCTACCCGGCACGAGCCGCATCAGCCGTCGCAGCGAGTCGGCCCCGAGCGACGCACGCGCGACCGCGCCGAGCGCACGCACCGCATCGGCGCGATAGCCGCCCGCGGCGGGCCACGCATCGGCGGCGCGCGCGAGCGCCCCCGACACGAGCGCCGTCGCGCGCTCCGCATCGGATCCACCGTCGAAGCGGCCCTTCGATGCATCGAGCGCGCGCACGGCCTCCTCGAGATCCGCGATCCAGCCGGCGGCCGCACTCGCGGACTCGATCACGGCGGGCGGCGTCGGCGACGGCGTGAATCCAGGCGGCCGCGGGAACTTCGCGGGAGCGGCGAGCGCATCGATCGGCGCGACCGATGCGCCGTTCGCGTCGACATCGCCGCGTGCCGGCGGCGCGACCTCCGAGACGGCGACACCGACGGGCGCACGCGACGCCGCGTCCTCCGCGGCATCGCCCTTGCCGGAGCTTCCGAAGAAGATGTAGCCGAGCGCGGCGACCCATGACAGCGCGAACAGCGTGAAGATCACGGTCAGGCGCATGCGCGCCGCGTCGCTTCCGCCGCCGACCTCGTCGCGCAGCACATCGTTGATCCGCGAGAACACGCGCTCGACGGCGTTCTCGGCGGCATCGACGCGTCCCTGCCGCGGCGAGGCCATCCAGGTCGTCCGCGCGCTTTCGCCGACCTCGCCCATCGCGCCGCGCAGACCCTCGCCTTCCGAGAGGAACTGCGTGAGCCCGAGCACGATCTTCTCGAGATCCGCGACCGCGACGCCGTACTCGCCCGCGATCGTGGCGAGCCGCTTCGCGCTCGTCGCGTTCCATCCACCGCTCACGACCAGGACGGCGAGCGCCACGCGGTCGAAGTCGGTGAGGTCGTCGGCGGTCAGCCCGACGCCAGCACCCGTCCCGCGACCGAGCGCCGCGGGCGCGACGACCGCCGGGCGCGCGGGAGCGCTCGGCGCGGCGAACGGCGAAGCCGGGGAAGCGGAGGTGCCCGGCGCCGCGTCCGCCGAGGATGCCTGCAGCCGGCGCGCGGCGCGGCGAGCCGCAGCGGGATGAAGCGGCCCCTTGCCCGCGAGCGCGATCTCGGCCTGCAGCCGGTCCGCGGAGTGCTCGAGACGCGCGGCAAGCCGCTTCGCCTCGGCGCTTCCGCCGAGCGGATGCCGCGCGATGATGTCGACGAGCTGCTCGAGCGCCGCCTCGACCTGACCGCTGCGAAGCTGGCCATCCTCGGGCAATCCGAGCGCGCCGCGATCGCTCGACGGAAGGCGATCGATGCCGAGGAACCGCTTCTCCGGCGTCATGCTCATGCGCCACCTCCCGCGCCGCGCGAATCGTCGCGCGCACCCTGGCCTGCATCGCCGGCGGGCGACGCGGACTCGGGCGGAAGCGTGCGCTCGATCTCGAGGATGCGCGTCCGATGCGGCTCGGGGCCGAGCTCGGGATAGAGCGCGCGATGCTGCGCGATCACCGCGCGCGCGCGTTCGGGCGCGAAGCGCGCGAGCACGCGCATCTGGTCGACCTTCGCCTGGAACCACGGCTCCGTGCGCGTGGGAAGCCCGCCGACGAGCGTGCGCAGCAGCTCCGCGGCGCGCGCGTCGTCACCCGCGGTCTCCGCGAGCATCGCGCCCGAGCGGAGGAGCGTCCCGTCTCCCGGCCGGCGCTCGAGCAGGAGATCCGCAAGCGCGAGGCCACGCGCCGCCTCCTCGCGGTCGGCGTTCGAACGCACGAGTTCGGTGCGCGCGTCGAGCAGGATCGAAGCGATCTGCGCGAGCGCGGGCGCGTCGGGATTCGTCTCCTCGAGCGCCTTCTCCACGCCGCCTTCGCGCAGGAAGATCGCGTCGCCCGCGCGCACGATCGTCGCGACGAACCCGCCGCGCTCGGGTGCGGAGAGAGGCGACGACCGGCGCCGCGACTCGGCCCCGCGGATCGCGAGACGCAGCGCCGCATCGGCCCAGAGATCGGCCGCGGCCTCCTTCTCGAAGGGCGCGAGCGCCGCCTCGACATCGGCCCAGCGGTCGGTGAGGATCGCGATCTGCAGGCGCCGGTACGCGAGTTCCTCGTCCGCCTCGCGCATATCGAACACGCCCGCGGCGGCCGCCTTGTCGAGCGATTCGAGCAGCGACGACCCGAGTTGCGTCGCACGCACCTCGTTCGCGAGCACCACCTCGAGCGCCTGCCGCGCGAGTGCGGAGCTGCCCGCGGGAAGCCCCGTCGCGGGATCGGACGGAAGTTCGGAGAGCACCGCGATGTAGCGGCGCCCCGTCTCGTCGCGCGGCTCCTTGCCCGCACGGAACGCGCGATAGAGCCCCTCCAGCGCCTGCCGACGCGAGACGAGCCAGTCCTTGTCGTCGGGCTTGATGCGCAGCAGTTCCGCGACATCGCCCGCGGTCGGCTCGGCGAGCGCCGCGACCTTCCGCACGAGCATCTCGGGGACATGGTCGCTGCCCGGGAACCGGACGAGGAACGCATCGACCTGCTTCACGACCTCCTCGTCGAGCGCCTTGCGCTCGTCGAGCACCTTGGTCGCACGACGCGCGTCGTCGAGCGAGAGCACCGCGAAGCGCGCGGCCTCCTCGGCGCGGTCGCCGAGCGACTCGTCGGACACGGTCCCGAACTCGCGCGCCGCCTCGATGAACGCGCCGGCACCGCGCAGGCTCCACGCGCGCATCAGCCGGCATGCGGCCATCGCCTCGGCGTAGCCGCGCGCATCCCGCGCCTCGAGCGCGAGTCCGAGCGCCTCGGCCGCTTCCGCGGCGGGAGCACGCACCTCGTCGGAGGCAAGACGCTCGGCGTCGCCCGCCGCCTCGACGATGCGCTTCTGCGCCTCGTCGTAGAGCCGCACCGCGCGCACATAGCGCGGGACGAATCCGGTCGAATCCTCGCCGAGGATCTCCTCGCCGAACTTCTTCACGAGATCGCGCACCGCGCCGAGATCGCGCTTGGCGGCGAGCAGCGCGATCGACTCCGAGAGAAGCTGCGCCGCCTCGTTGTCCTCGCCCCCGCGCTCGACCGACTGCGCGGCGGCGACGCGCGCCCAGTTGCCCGCGTCCTCGCGCGGCGACAGCGATCCGAGCGACTCGCGCGCGGACTTGAACGCGCGCGCCTCGAGCGCCGCCACCATCGACCAGCCGAGGCGTGCGTCGCGCACCGAGGGATAGGTCTCCGCGTAGTCGAGGAGCGCGAGCCACCGCGCCGCCTCGCCGAAACCCGAGGAACGCGCCTTGGCCAGCGCGAGGCCGAGGATCGAGCTCGCGTACAGCTCGTCGGCGCGGAGCGGCTCGGACACATCGTCGGGCACGAGCTTGCCGTCGCGACCGCCGAGGAGCGGGATGAAGATCGACACCGCGCGCTCGGAGTCCTTCGGATCGTCGCGCAGGAAGCCACGGTACACGAGGCTCCACGCAGCGAGATAGCGCGAGACGCCCGCGATCGCGTCCTCGCGCTCCTTCTCGGTCTGCAGCGCCTCGGCCTCCACCGCGCGCTGGCTGTCGATCCGCCGGTCGATGTCGGTCGCACGCTTCTCGGCGCGCGCGCTCACCTCGAGGAGGATCTCGACCTGCCGCGAGAGGAGACGGTCCGCTTCGTCGACATCGCCCGGAAGTCCCGCACGCACCGCCTCGGCGATGCGCGCCGCGGTGCGGTAGCGCGCACGC